>JBGUSX010000098.1:0-11227 GCA_045132775.1 Eubacteriales bacterium | reverse complement strand
TCGGTCAAGCCTTTTTTAAAAGGCTTGCGCCGATCCAACGCGCGTGCGTTGGTCGCCGTCCGCAGACGGCGAAACTCCTTATCGTTCAAAGCGCCACGGAAGGGTGAATGCCAAGCTATTGGCTTGGCAGAGGGGAACCACACAAGTGGGGGGTTCCCCTTTCTACGCAAAGGCTTCCTTAAATGTTTGTCCGCTTTTTCTTTTGATGCAAGAGGCCCAAAAGAAAAAGCTTGGCAAAAAGAAAATGCCGCAGGAGAGATTTCGCCGTCTGCGGACGGCGACCAACGCACGCGCGTTGGATCGGCGCAAGCCTTTTAAAAAAGGCTTGACCGAAAACGACAGCGCTGTCGCTCTTAACCGTTCGCTAAATTGCAATTTGCCTAATTAAGAAAATGCACGGGACGAGCAGCCGATGCGGTCACTCGTTCCGTGCATTTTAGAACGTAATTATTTCTCCTCGAGGAAGATAACGATCTTTCTGTTATTCTCGCTACCTATCGAGTTGGTGGAAACACCTGCGATGTTCTGGATCTCGGAGTGGATGATCCTTCTCTCGTAGGGGTTCATAGGCTCGAGCATAACGCTCTTCTTCTGCTTGAGAACTCTGTCTGCCATTCTTCTTGCGAGGGTTCTGAGTGTCTCCTCGCGTCTTGCGCGGTAGTTCTCTGCGTCAACGCTTATCTTTACGTAGGGAGGCTTTACTCCGTCTACTCTCTTATTTGCCGCGAGGTTTGCAAGATACTGAAGGCTGTCAAGCGTATCGCCGTGGTGACCGATAAGCACGCCTGCGCCCTCGCCCTGAATGTCGATGAGCTTTGCGTCCTTGCCGCTTCCCGCTGCGTCCTTCATCTCGACGGTTACGTCAAGACCCATATCGCTTACGAGCTGCTTGATAAAGTTGAGAGCGAAGATCTCGCCCTTATATACTCTCTTTGCGCTGATCTTTGCGGGAACTGCGCCAATACCGAAGAGTCCCTTTTTGGGCTCCTCAACGACGGTGTACTCGATCTCCTGTGCGCTCTTGACTCCGAGCTCTGCGACTGCTGCCGCTACGGCTTCCTCGACCGTCTTACCCTGTGTGATTATTTCGTTATTCACTTTGTTTTCTCCTATTGATGCGCCGGGCGCTTAATCTTTTTTGTCTTTCTTGCCGAAGAGACGGGGCTTCTTCTCTGCCTTCTCCGCCTTGTCGCTCTCGTCCTTGAGTGCGGCACCCTCGGTCATCTTGTTGTCCGCTATCTTTTCCTCCGCGGTAGTCTCAATAACCTCTTCCTCGTGCTTTACGGGATTGTAATTGCCCTTCTCGTCGTAGTCCTCATCGTCGATGTGGTGGAGAGAACGGACCTTGCCTGCGTTTTCAGACTTGACTATCTTTTTGGGTTGTTGCTTACCGAGTATCTCCTTCTCTGCCGCCTTGTAATCCTCTTCCGTGAACTTGGGAAGGGGCATGGCCTTACTCATAATGAACTGCTTTACGGTTCCGAGAATGCTCTTGAACATCCAGTAAACACCTACTGCCGCAGGAACGATGAATGCCATCCATACGCTCATCAGGGGCATTGTGATGTCCATCATATTGTTCGAGCAAGCCTGCTGGCGATCGTCAGCGCTCTGTGTGGGCTGGAAGGTGAGCTTGCGGTTGAGCTTCATCGATGCAAAGTAGATAGCAAAGGTGAGAACGGGAACGAGCAGGAGCCATCCGTTGACACTGCTAAAGTCAAAGGAAGGTGTAAGACCGAGGTTTACCTTGCCGATAAAGAAGTTAGCGGGAACCTCGCTGATCCTTACGATCTCCTCGTAGACCGCTTCACCGTTCTGGCAGAAGCTCTTTATTCCCTCGAATGCCTCGGGTCCGAGCTCCTTGATCTTGCCGAAGATCTCGATAGATCCGTTTGTGCTGGAGAGCTTGCCGAGCGTGTCTGTGTTTGCGTTGATATACTGATAAAGAACGCTTATGAACTGTCTTGATCCTCCGCACACGTACTGT
Source organism: Eubacteriales bacterium (assembly GCA_045132775.1). GTDB lineage: Bacteria > Bacillota > Clostridia > Oscillospirales > CAG-272 > SVTX01. Next base: position 9,240 of record JBGUSX010000098.1, on the reverse strand, counting down.
ATCGGGTCAACAACGAGCCAATAAAGCACGATGAGTATGGGGAACTGCAAGAGAAGCTGGAGACATCCCGACATGGGGTTGTAGTTTTCCTTCTGGTAAAGCTCCTGTATCTCCTGTGTCACCTTCTGCTGAGTAGCCTGGTCGGTTCTTCCTGCGTACTTTTTACGGATAGCCATTTCCTTAGGTCTGAGCATTGCCTGCTTGATCGAGTTCTTCTGCTGCTTTATCGCAAAAGGAAGCATAAGAACCTCAAGAATGATGGCAAATACGAAGAGAGTAAGAACGTAGCTGTTTGCGGGCATGATCGCGGTTATCCAGCCAAGGAATATACCGATGTAGGAAAGAAGCTTGTCAAGGAATCCCTCACTCGCCTTAAGATCTACGTCTGTTTTATCCCAGCCCGCCTCGGGCACCTTTGTGTCAATGACCGTGTTGCTTCCGCAGCTCGTCATAGCAATCGCAAGAATTGCTACAAGCGCGACTACAAGCGCGATCCTCGGCAATAATTTTCTGATTTTTTTCGTGTTCATTTCGATTTTAGTCCTCTCGTGTTATTTTTTCTTTGGACTCTTTTTGGGGTCTTCAAGCTCAAGATCGTACTCGAATACGAATCTCTCACCGTCCCCGTCATTAAAGATAATTCTGCCGTCCTTGTCCCTTTTATGTCTGAGTCCCTTGAGCGGCACGGGGTCGTATCCACCGGGGCAAAACGGGTTGCACCGAAATATCCTCGTTACCGTCAGTATCATTCCGACAAAGAAGCCGCGTTTTTCAAATGCTTCGATACCGTAGGCAGAGCAGCTTGGCGTGAACCTACAGCAGGGCTGCGATTTCAGTGGCGACAAAAATTTTCTGTAAAAGCGAATAAGCGCGATACATACGTGCTTCATTCATCTGTCCTCCGACGCTCCTCGAGCATCCCGAGCTTTTTCATGGCATACCTCAGCTCCGCCTCGATCTCTTGTGACTTTCTCCCCTCGATCTCGGGCTTTGCGCTGATGACGATAAGATATCCCTTGAGCAATATATCCTCAAGAGGAGCATAAGCCGCTCTGATGATACGCTTTGCACGGTTTCTCTTGACCGCAGTTCCGATCTTTTTCGACACGGAAATGCCAAATCGGTTGACTATCAGCCGTTGAGGATGACTTCTCTGCAAGAGCTTTGCGTGCGTGTCCTTCAAGACGTAAACGCAAATATATCTGCCGAAAAAGTGCTTTCCCTGTCTGTATGCCTTGTTATAAAGATGGTGTTCCTTTATTGCGGGAAATTTCATAGGGCATCACCTCTTTTTTCTTCGTCTTTTGTCATTCGCTTCCGTATAGTTTTGATTATTCCCTCATTTTTCCGATTCAAATGCCCGAGGGTAAGGCTTTTTTACAATATTTTTGTGTTTTAGAAAAAGACTGTTTTTTACAGATATGTATTTTACTGTAAAGATCCTCTAAACGCTAAAAACCCCGATGACGTGTGATACAGCTCTATGTGACACGGTCATCGGTGTTTTTATGATATAGCCGAAATTATCGGGATCAGTGGGTCAATCTCTTTCTGCCCTTTGCACGACGTCTCTTGAGAACGTTTCTGCCGTCTGCAGTTTTCATTCTCTTTCTGAAACCGTGCTCCTTTTTTCTCTGACGCTTTTTGGGTTGGTAAGTTCTGAGCATTCTGATGCACCTCCTTGAGAAATTAGATCGGAAGCGTTTGTTCTCGGTCGGCGCAATTCCGACCGCAATAGCACGTGCTATTTACGCTTTTACACAATGACGTCCCCTATTATACACCAAGAGACATCCTTTTGTCAAGAGTTTTTTTGAAATTTTCTAAAAATTTTCGGATTTTTTTCATCTATATATATAAAAATCATTCGGGAATCTTGGAAATGACCTGTTTATAGACGATAACGAAGAAGACTACGGTTGCTATCATCGACATTACCTCTGCTATCGGGAAAGCCCACCATACCACTGCCGCGTCTCCGAGCTTGGAGAGCAGGAAGGCAACGGGGATAAGGACGACGAGCTGACGCGCGATAGATACGAACATCGAGTAAATGCTCCTTCCGAGAGCCTGGAATACCGAGCCTGCGATGATGCAGAAGCCTGCGAATATAAAGGAGAGCGAGATGATACGCAGACACGGAACTGCGACTGCAAGCGATGCCGCATCGTGCATATTGAAGAATTCGAGCAATACCTCGGGGAAGAGCTGGAACACGGCAAGACCTATCGCCATATATCCTATCGCGTAGACCATTCCGAGCTTTACCGTTCCCATCATTCTGCGCCTCTTCTGCGCGCCATAGTTGTATGCAACTATCGGAACGATGCCATTATTGAGTCCGAAGACGGGCATGAATATGAAGCTCTGAAGCTTGAAATACACACCGAACGAGGTCTGCGCAATCTGTCCGACCGTCAGCTTAGTTCCCTCCACCACGGCGGTGAAACCGTTGAGGATGCTGTTAAATAGCACGTTCATGACAGAGCCTATCGATGCCATAACTATCGAGGGGACACCGATTGCGTATATTCTGCCTATCATTCTGCCTGACGGACGGAAGCCCTTTAATGAGAGGTGTATCTCTCTGTTGTACTTTGCGTTGAGGAAAACTCCGAGAATAAACGCCGCTATCTGTCCGATAACGGTTGCTACCGCCGCGCCCGTTATCCCCATTCCAAAGCCGAAGTCGAGTCCCGGGATGATTATCCCAAGTCCGTTGTCGAAGATGAATATCGGGTCGAGGATTATGTTTATAACGGCACCAACACCCTGCGTTATCATTGCAAGGTGCGTTTTTCCCGTTGATATCATCAGCCGCTCCATCACTATCTGACCGAAAATACCGAATGACCAGATGTAGCACACCGAAAGGTAGTCAACGCCAAAGCCTATGACCTCGTCTACCCCCGTCATCCATCGCATATAGGTCTCCATGCAGGTGAAGCCGAGCACGAGAAATACGATGTAGCTGCAAAGAGCCAGAAATACACCGTTTGCGGCGATCTTGTTTGCGGTCTTGTGATCCTTTTCGCCAAGACTTTTTGACAGAAGCGCATTTATACCGACACCCGTGCCCGATGCGACCGCGATCATAAAGTTTTGCGCGGCAAAAGCCAAGGATATCGCGGTGAGCTCGTTCTGAGTTTCGGATATTCTTGCAACGTAAAGGCTGTCAACGATGTTGTACAGAGCCTGAACGAGCATCGATGCTACCATAGGCAGAGCCATGGAGAGAAGCAGTCGGTTTACGGGCATTACACCCATTTTGTTCTCGCGCGTGGGCGTTACGTTCTCCAACCCCTGCGCGTTTTCATTTTGTGACATATATATTTCCTTTCGGTTTTAGTTGTTAAATTGCAATTTATAGGGGAGTTTGAAAATTGCAAACGGTTTCGATTTCTTCACGGCTATAAGTATAACGATGCTTTTACGACTCGTAGGGGAGTAGCTTGCTGCTCCCGTTCTAAAGCATTTGTTTCTTCTTTAGCCATAAGGGTTTTATAGACATTCGTTTAGCGGGAGGGGCAAGCCCCTCCCCTACGGCGCAAAGCGAACCCGTAAAGGAAATTTATAGCCGTGAAGAAAATCCAAACAGTTCGACAAATCAAAATTTGGAAAATACAGATTCCGCAAAAGTGCAGAACAGAGATATCATAACATATTATCACCACATTGTCAAGTATTTTTATTTGTGTCTTGACTCGAAAGAAAATAGGTGGTATAATTATTCTGTAATTTCGGTGAAAGGAGAAGCCAGATGAACGCGATAATCAAGGAAGCTGATTTCCGCAAGCAGATAAAGTCGACCCCTGCCTTAGGATATCTTTTCTTCGGCGAGGAAGATTATATGAAAAAATTTGCGCTCGACTGCGCCGTCCAGGCTATCTCCCCTGACCCCTCCTTCGCCTTTTTCAACGAAATAAGGCTCGACTCCTTTACCTATTCCCCGTCTTCTCTCGTTGACGCATTTATGCCTGCACCGATGATGGCGGACAGAAAGCTCGTCGTCCTCTCGGGAATAGACTTCAACGCAATGCGCTCAAGTGAGGTCGACGCACTTTGCTCTGCACTTGAGTCACTTGCGGATTATGATTACAACACTTTGATAATAAACGCGAGCGCAGACCGACTTGACGGCGGAAATATGCCGAAAAAGCCCTCCCAGCTCGTGCAAAGACTCGCGGAATACCTCGTCCCCGTCTATTTTGAGAAGAATTCCCCCGCCCGTCTTTCCGCCTGGGTAGCAAAGCACTTTGAACACAGCGGAACCACTGCTTCTCCCGACGTCTGCGCTCTTCTGATCGAGAGATGCGGCAGAGATATGTTCAATCTCGCGACCGAGACCGACAAGCTCGCGTATTACGTTCTGTCAAAGGGCAGGAGCACCGTCACCCGTGAGGACGTGCTTGATATCGCCATTCCCGTCAGCGAGCACGACACCTTTGCATTCACGAACGCGATAGGCGCGCGCCGCCGCGACGAAGCACTCGATATCCTGCGCGACATGAAGGGCAGGAGGCTTGAGCCGGTTATGATCATCGGCGAGATAACCAAAACTGTCTGTGATATGCTCTCGATATCCACCCTGCGCTCCGACGGGCTTACGCAAAGAGAGATCGCGGATGCGCTCTCAATGAACGAGTACCGCGTGGGAATTATGATGCGTACTCTGCCCGACGAGCAGATGTGCCGCAGGATGCTCTCGCTCTGCCACGATGCCGACCTTGAGATAAAGCAGTGGAGAGACGGATTTTCTGTGCTTGAGAGACTTATCTGTACTATATAACAAAAAACTGTTGACAAACAAGGAATAATAATATATAATTATTGCAGAAACGCCCAAAACAAAGGCGAAATTCAGATGAAAGGAATTAAAATTATGACACTTAATATTCAGCTTAAAGAGATCAATGACGTTTACAAGCTTGTAAACATTCTCGTAGGATTTGAAGGCGACGTTGACCTTGAGTCCGGCAGATATAAGGTAGACGGAAAGTCTATCCTCGGTATCTTCTCTCTTGACCTCCGTCAGCCTATAAAGCTCACCTACGACAAGGAGGAGGGCGCAGAAAAGCTCCGCGAGCAGCTTGCTCCCTTTATTATCTAAAGCAACAACAAAAGGGCGGCAATGCCGCCCTTTTAAAGTTTATTTCAATTTTGCAAATTGCAATTTAGCGAATAGCCTTCTCCAGCGGAGAAGGGGGACCGCGTAAGCGGTGGATGAGGAGGTCGCCATTAAGTTGTGCGCCACTGTCGTACCGTGGTTTTTGTCTTGTGGCATAAAGATTCTTTTGCAACGAAACAATGTCCTCAAAAGACGTGAAGTCCTTGATAAAATGCCCTCCTCATCCACCGCTTACGCCGTCCCCCTTCCCCGCTGGGGAAGGCTTAACGCACCGACAAATCAAAATTTGAAATCATAAAAACAAAGCAAAAGTGGAGGCAAAATGAGTCTTCTTGATACGATAGCCGCTGTAAGCACGCCCTACGGTAAGGGCGGAATCGCGGTACTCCGAATTTCCGGTGCCGATGCGATCTCGGTCGCCGAAAAGATCTTCCTGCCCAAAAGCAAAAAAATGCTTTCGGACTACGCGTCAAACCGCGCGGTCTACGGCTCTATCTACGGGCATCAAAACGGTGAAAAAGTACAGATCGACGACGGCATTGCCGTCATTTTCCGCGCGCCCGCATCCTTTACGGGCGAGGACACCGTTGAGATCTCCTGTCACGGAGGAATACTCCTGACCCGACGTGTGCTCGAGTCGATCCTCACCTCCGGCGCAAGACTTGCCACGGCGGGAGAATTTACTCGCCGCGCATTCATAAACGGCAAGATGACGCTCACGAGCGCGGAGGCTCTCGGAGAGCTCCTCTCCGCCTCCTCGGACGAGCAGATAACCCTTGCGCGTTCGGGACTCGACGGCAGACTTTCGGGCGAATCCGAGAAGATATACAATTCACTTTGCGACATTCTCGCGGCGATATACGCGCACATCGACTATCCCGACGAGGATCTTGCCGACATTCCGCGCGAGGAGATGTTAAGAGTCGCACGCGAAAACCTTGCCTTACTCCAAAAGCTTTCGCGCACATATTCGACCGCGCACGCGATCGGCGAGGGTATCCCCACCGTCATCCTCGGCAGAACCAACGCTGGCAAGAGCACGCTGTACAATCGTATCGTTGGCCGCGATGCCGCTATCGTTACCGACATCGAGGGAACGACCCGTGACATCCTGACCGAGACAGCGCACCTTGGCAAAGTCACTCTGCGCCTATCCGACACCGCGGGACTTCGTGAGACCGCAGACAAGGTCGAGTCGATCGGAATTGAGCGCGCAAGGCGCGAGGCAGAGAGCGCGGAGCTTATCCTTTTCGTCCTTGACGGAAGCCGCGCCCCCGACGACGAGGATCGCGCGACTGTGGAATACATAAATTCTCTCTGCGGCATCAAGGTCGCGCTGATAAATAAGTCCGATCTCGGAGTCAATTCCGATCTCGCTCCCCTGCTCTCCTCCTTCTCGCTCGCCCTGCCCATCTCGGCGGAAAGCGGAGAGGGCTTTGACACCCTTGCCGAAGAGATCGAAAAGATCTACATCGACAACGAGCTCGATATGGGTCAGAGCGCAATAATCGCAAATGCAAGACAAAACGCAGCAGTCCTCAACGCGATAACCTCGCTCTCGGGAGCGATAGACGCGATAGGCTCCGATCTTCCGCTTGAGATCTGCTGTGTCGAGGTCGAAAATGCGCTCTCTGCTCTCGGCGAGCTCGACGGCAGGACGGTCTCGGAGGACATAATCTCCAAAATCTTCGCAAACTTCTGCGTTGGAAAATAATAATTGTAATGCAGGGAGGGGAAGGCCCCCTTTAAGCAAAAAGTGCTCCTTCCCCTCCCTGCACCCACCCTATCCTCCCAAACGCTTAAATAAAGGCAGGGAGAGAGTGCGCGATTTGCCCTTTATGCAAGATCACGTAAAACAAAAATGCCTATGGAGGCCTAAAAATGAGAATACTTTGTATCGGTGACGTCGTCGGTGTCCGCGCGATAGAATATTTAAAGAAAAATCTGTGGAAGCTCCGCGACTCAAAGAAGATCGATTACGTCATCGCAAACGGCGAGAACGCAAGCGAGATCCACGGTGTCGGCGCAAAGGACGCGCAGGCGATACTCGATTCGGGCGTTGATTTCATCACGCTCGGCAATCACACCTGGAATAAAAGAGATATATACGCGTTTCTCGACGCGAACGGCGAGAGCATCATCCGCCCCGCAAACTACCCCGGAAGTGCCCCCGGCTACGGCTACGCGATAGTCGATATCCAGGGCTACCGCGCGCTTATCATAAACGTGCTCGGACAAGCCTTTATGGATCCCGTTGGCGACCCCTTTGATGCGGTCGAATACGTACTTGCGCGCGAGGAGGGCAATTATGATCTCTCCATTCTTGACGTTCACGCGGAAGCAACGAGCGAAAAATACGCGATCGCGCGCGTTTTCGACGGAAAGATCGATATAATTTTCGGTACCCACACCCACGTTCCGACCGCCGACACGCAGATATTGCCCGGCGGCACCGCTTACGTCACAGACCTCGGCATGACGGGACCACGAAACGGCGTCCTCGGAGTTGACACCGAGCGCACGCTCACCAAAATGCGCATGCACATGCCCGCTCAATTTACCGTTGCGGACGGTGAGATAAGCGCGGATGCGATAATAGTCGAGACCGACGGTGCAAAGGTCAAAAGCATTGAAAGAATAGTTTTTTGAGGTAACAGGGTGATAGAAATAAGGAAAACAGAGGCTCGCGATCTCGAGGCTCTTATGCCTCTGTTCGAAGAGGCGCGCGCGACGATAGCGCAACTCGGCATCGACCAATGGCAGAACGGATACCCGAACAGAGCGGTTATTTTGAGCGATATTGAAAGGTCGCAGTCCCACTGCGTTTTTGCCGACGGTGAGATATGCGGAACCTTCGCGCTGATCTCGGACGGCGAGCCGACCTATAACGAGATATTTGACGGCAAATGGCTCACGGGTGACGGTAAAGAGCATTATTTTGCCATACACCGCGTCGCGATCAGCGTTAAATGCCGCGGAAAAGGCATCTCGACCGAAATAATAAGCTTTTGTGCTGAAAAAGCAAGAGCTGCGGGCAAGATCTCCCTGCGCATCGACACTCACAAGGGCAACGTCGTAATGAGAAGAATGCTTGAAAAACACGGTTTTTCTCATTGCGGAACCATCTACCTTGAGAGCGGCGACGAGAGGGTGGCATACGAGAAGATGATATAAAAAAGAGCAGACCGCGAGGCCTGCTCTTTTAGTTAAAACGTTTACTTTATCTTTTTTGGAGTGTCAACAAGTCCCGCAATATAGTCGAGGGAAACATTGTAGTACCTTGCCAATAGGATCATGCGCTCGAACGGAATGCTCCTTTTTCCATTTTCGTACTGCGCGTAATATGATTGGCTGGTACCTATAATTTTTGCAATTTCTTCTTGGGTTTTATCGGCATCTTCTCTGAGATCCTTCAGCCTTTGATATATATTCATATGTTTACCCCCCTTTTGTTTTAAAAATTATATCACAAATTAACTAAAAGGGGTTGACTTTAGTTCGCAAGTGGACTATAATATATTTAGTTCACTTACAAACTTGAAAGAGGCAGGAAATGAAGAAAACACTTGAGAAGCTATGGAATGAATATCTTATGGACGAATGTTCGGATATTGAAACGGAGGAGGAGCGGACTCTTATGTCGAAAACCGCCGATCTGTATAAGGCGGCAACCGATATGCTGAACGAAGAGCAGAAGATCGCGGTGGAGAAATTTACAGATTCCTTATGCGATCTTGAGGCTCTGTTTATCAAAAAAGCCTTTTGTAAGGGCTGTGAATTTTCGGTTTCATTTTTGTTCGAGGCGGGGAATTTATGTAATGACTTCAAATTTTGATTTGGCGGTCTGTTTAGCCTTCCCCAGCGGGGAACAACTCGGGCAAGCCCTCGTAGCACCTTTTGCAAGCAAAACGCGCCTTTCGGGGGACCGCGCTAGCGGTGGATGAGGAGGTCGCTTTTTCAAAGGCTTCACGTCCTCTGATTACCTTGGTTCGTTGCACAAGAAACCTTATGCCACAAGACAAAATCCACGGTACGACAGTGGCGCACAACTTAATGGCGACCTCCTCTATCCCCATATTTCGCTTCGCTCAAATTCAACCTCGCAAGCGAGG
>JBGUSX010000097.1:0-6126 GCA_045132775.1 Eubacteriales bacterium | reverse complement strand
GGGGAAGATTGATCATTTTATTTTACCTCATTATTTGTTTTCAAGTTTGTCGAGCATATCCCAAACACCCAGCATATACATAATGCCGAGGGCGCGGTCGTACAGACCGTAACCGGGACGTACGTTTCCGGGGCCCTCGTTCCACAGGTGTCTGCCGTGGTCAGGGCGGATATAGCCCTCAAAGCCGCAATCGTGATAAGCTTTGAGGATGTCCAGAATACCGGTATCTCCGTCGCAATCGCGGTGCGATGCCTCGGAGAAGTCGCCGTTCTCAAAGTGCTTAACGTTACGGATGTGCGCAAACGCAATGCGATCGCAATGCTTGCGAACGATCTCTGCTACGTTGTTGTTGGGGTCAGCGTTCAGGCTTCCCGAGCACAGCGTCAGGCAGTTGTATTCGTCGTCCACCATCTTCAAGAAACGGTCGATGTTAGGCTCGTTGATGAGCAGTCTGGGCAGTCCGAAGATATCCCACGGCGGATCGTCCATATGTATTGCCATCTTGATGTCGCACTCGCGGCAGGTGGGCATAATAGCTTCAAGGAAGTATTTGAGATTTCCCCAAAGCTTTTCGTGGTCAACGCCCTCGTAAGCCTTAAACAACTCGTCCAACTTCGCCATTCTCTCAGGCTCCCAGCCGGGAAATGACATGTTGTACTTTTCGGTAAAGTCGAGAATATACTTCGCCATCGCGTTGTAATCGTCCTGAATCATATTCTTCTCGTAAAACAGCGCAGTAGAACCGTCGCCTACGGGGTGGAACAGATTGGAACGAGTCCAGTCGAATATGGGCATAAAGTTGTAGCAGATAACCTTTACACCGAACTTTGAAAGATTTCTGATAGTGGTCTTGTAGTTTTCAATGTATCCGTCGCGTGTGGGAAGACCGATCTTTATGTCGTCGTGTACGTTCACAGACTCCACGACGTCCATATTGAAGCCGTATTCATCAAGCTGACGCTTGACCTCGGCAATTTCATCACATTCCCAAACCTCACCGGGCATTTTGTGGTGAAGCGCCCAAACGATACCGTCAACTCCGGGAATCTGTTTAATATCCGATAATTTGATACGGTCGTTTCCTTCGCCGTACCAACGGAACGTCATTTTCATTGGCATATCACTTCTTCTCCTTTGGCTTTTTCATACGGTTGAGCTTGGCGTTGATCTTCAGCAGCTCTTCCTTGGTAAAGTAAACGTTACGCATACCAAGCATACCCGTGAAGCGAAGAACGGTAAAGTTTCCAATCATATTCATCACGCCGCTTCCCATTTCGGGATTCTTGGTTTTTTTCTTTTTCTTCTTTTTGTCTTTATCGGCTGATTTTGACTTTCCGCCGCTCATTTTCTTTGCCATGGTAAGGAAAAGCCCCATCATCCATAGCTTGCCGCGTAAGGTCTTTGTAATATCTCCGATCTTATCGTTAAGTGAAAATCTGCCTTCCACCTCGGTGATATCGAACCAGTTCAGCACCGCTCCCTGCTCACGCAGAATATAATCGGGATTCATCTTGTCAACCTTGCAAATACGGCTTTCATCTCTGCATTCACCTGCAACCGCAACAAGCTCGGTTTCTCCAATGTTTTGAACCTCAAAATAGAAGAAATGATCCTCGGCGCTCTTTTTGCCGATGCTCTCGCCGTTCACGAATAACTCAACTTCGGGAAGGTTTGAATACACGGTTACTTTGGTAACTTCCTCTACTCTGTCAACGTAACGCTTACCGCAGATATGCACGAAGGGATCAACGTCGGGAGAGACGAGCCATGCCTTGTACGCGTAGAACGCATCCTTTTTGTACTTACGGTCGATGGTGATAAGACCCTTATGATTCTGACCATTCTCACCGCCCTCGGCTCTTGCATCCGCGCCGAAGTCAAACATATTCCAAACGTGAGTGGACCAGATATATTTTCTCGTAAAGAGCTGACGGATGAGAGATTCGTGGTAGATCGCCTGATATTCTTCGGTGTAATCTCCGCTTTCGGGATTCGAGTTATGCCAATTAAGCGCTTCGCAGCCGTATTCCGAACAACCAATGGGCTTGTTCGGATATTTTTCGTGGAACTTATCGTACCAAGTTCCATACTCGTCAAGGCTTCCGCCGTACCAACCGAAATAATGGTTGTAGGATACCACGTCGGAGATGTGAACGTACTTTTCATCAATATCGCACATGGAGATACAAGCTACCGTTGTGGGACGGGTCTTGTCCATCTCGTGAACAAGGTCGTTGAGCTTGTGATGGTTGGCGATCAGATCGGGATCTTTCGCGCCGTCCATCGTGATCTCGTTAGAAAGTCCCCACACACAGATTGAAGGGTGATTGTAGTTCTGAATGATCAGCTCACGCATCTGCGACATCGTGTTGTCGTTTCCGCCGCTCATATGACGGGAAATATAAGGAATTTCCGCCCAGATCACCATGCCGCGCTCGTCGCAAAGATCGTAAAAATACTGATCGTGCTGATAGTGCGCAAGACGGATGGTATTTGCGCCGACCTCACAAATGAGATCCATATCCTCAAGGTGATGCTCGGGAAGAAGCGCATTGCCGATCTGCCATCTGTCCTGATGACGGCTGACACCGTGGAGCGGATATTCCTTTCCGTTGAGAATAAAACCGTTCTCAGCATCAATACGGAAGGTACGGCAGCCGAAACGCGAGGATATCTGATCGATTTTCTCGCCCCCGCGAATGATCGCTACCTCTGCCGTGTAGAGATAGGGATCAATTCTACCGTTCCAAAGGTGTACGTCCTCAATCGTCAGAACGGCGCTTGTGGTTGCACTCTGACACTGTGCGACTGCATTTCCGTCTGCATCAAAAATGCAAAAAGATATCTCGTCGCCCTTTTCCATATCGTTTACGTAGGTGTCAATTTTTACATTCGCCGCAGTTTCAGCGATCTCGGGTGTAATAACGAGTCCCTTGCCGCCGAAATATTCAAGATCAAAATGCGTTTCCTCTACACAAACGATGTTTACGTCACGGTAAATACCGCCGTAGAAAGTGAAATCCGCCACCTGCGGATAAACTTCCTCGTTGGGAGCGTTATCTACCAAGATACAAAGCGTATTCTCCGTGCGGAGATAACCCGTGATATTCACACGCCAAGTGGAATATCCACCGTCGTGATGCGCAAGACGCTTGCCGTTCATATACACGTCGGCAGAGGAATTCGCACCGTTTATCTCAAGATAGTATTTTTTTGCTTTCGGGAGCAAGTCGGAGCGGAACACCTTTCTGTAAAGGCAAGTGCCACGGAAATAGTCGTTTCCACCGTCCTGACCGTCGGTCGCATTCCAAGTATGAGGAATCGTGATGGATTCTCCTACCTCTGCGGCGCCTATCTCGGATACTCCTTTGAGAAACTCCCAATTATCGTTAAATTTCAATATCTGTCGCATAATGTTTTCTCCTTATGAAAATAGGGAGTGTCCTGCACGGACACTCCCTTGCTTTGACGAATTAAGCGTCAGTGTTTTCTGTGTTCTTTCTTGCCTTGAGAGTTTCCACATTCTCAAGAACCTTTTTCTTGTCAAGCGTATATACGAACGCGAGAACTACGCCGACGATGATATAGAGTATCGCGGGAACGAGAGTAGCGATATTGTAAATACCGTTATTAACTGCCTCTGTCTGTTTTGCCGCGCCCTCAACGTAGCCGATAAGTGCAAGCGACCAAGCACCCATTGCGGATGCGATTGCCTGTCCGATCTTTCTCGAGAAGGAGCAGACTGCATAGATCGTACCGTCCTCACGAACACCGGTCTTTACCTCGTGATCGTCAATGATATCGCTGATGAATGCCCAAATGATGAGGTTGAACAGACCAAACCCGAGAGAACCGAGAATACTGAGAACTACGTAGAGCCACATATTGCTCGTGTGGAGGAAGAACAGAAGCGCATAGGAAACAGATCCCATAATAGCCGCAACGATACCAACCTCTTTTTTACCGAACTTTCTCGAAAGCGGAACAGCTGCAGGAGCGAGCGCGAGCGCGGGAACAAAGCCTGCCGCATTGATGATGGTAAGACCCATCGTGTTGTTGAAATAGTCCTTGAATATGTAGTTGTTGATGGTCTGATTGAGCATCTGTGCGCCAAGGAAGGAGATGTAAACGATAACGATACCGATCAGCGCACGGTTGGAAAAGAGCGCCTTAACGGTCTGACCGAAGGTTACGCTTTCCTTCTTGGAATCGTCAACGGGGATACGCTCGGTACACATCTTGTAACAAATCAGATAGCAGCCTGCAGATGCAACCGCAAGGATCAGAGCAACGATGGGGAACGCGCCTGCATTAGCGACCTTTGTTCCATCATCAAGCGTGGTGTAAAGGAACATAGGCATAACAACGCCAACGAGAACCTGAGGGATGAGAGAGCCCACACCGCGGAAGGTGGAAAGCGCTGCACGGTCATCCGCCTCCGCACTCATAACCGATGCCATTGATCCGTAAGGAATATTGATAGCGGTATAGCAAACACTGCCCCAAAGCAAGTAGGTCACGAACATATAAACGATGCGAACCCACATATCTGTATTCACAACTGCGGTCTGGTACATCAAAAAGCTTGCAAGTGCCACAGGGCCGCACATACGAACGAGCCAAGGCTTAAACTTGCCACCCTTGCCTGCCTTTACCTTGTCGGCAATTCTGCCCATCGCCGTGTCGGTGAAGGCATCGATAACACGTGCAATAAGGAACATCGCACCTACAAGAGCCGCATTGATATGCAGAACGTCCGTGTAGAATACGGTAAGGAACATACTTGCCATAATGAATGTTAAGTCATTGGCTACGTTTCCGAACATATAGCCAACCTTGTCCTTTACGCCAAAAGGACGGAGAGAGAGTTGCTTATTCATAGCTTACCTCCGAATATATTTATGGTTAGTATAATTATACCACAAAATATATACCGACGGTTAGAACAAAAATTTGAATTTATAGTATTATTTTTGTTATTATCTTGATTTTTGATAAAAATTGTTGTATAATACTTAAAAAGGAGGCGATACCGTGGATATTCTGCACGATCTTGAGTTTACCGTTATGCTTCTCGGAAAGCTTCACATATCGAGCCATATCGTTGACGATCCCGAGCATCATATCTCGGATGAGATAGACTGCGGACTGCGCGCTATGCTGTTTGGAGAAAGCAATTATGCCAAGCTGCTCGTCAATTCTCCGACGGAGGCAAAGGAAAATACGATCTACCGATTTTTTGACGAATACCGATGCAATTATATCTTTTTCAAAATCCCCGATAGTATCACAAACCGCTATTTCTTCGTGGGGCCGTATATTCCTTCACTTCCCGAGGTAGAGTATTACGAGCGAAAGGCAAAACAGCTTGACCTTGATGCATCCAAGCTTGAACAATTGAAAAATTATTACAGAAGTCTACCCGTCGTGGAAGAAGAAAACGTACTGTTCAGTATCATCGACACACTTGGAAGCTTTATTTTTGGCGGAGAAAATCATTTCAACGTGGAGACCGTCAGCTATGAGATTCCCGATAAACGACGTCCCGTATATACCTCGGGTATATTTGAGGATGTTGAAAGCGATAATTCTACGCTTTCCCTTGAAATTATTGAGCAGAATTATCAGAACGAAAAACGGCTGATCGAGGCGGTAAGTAAAGGCAAGCTTCACAAGGTAGATATGATTGCATCATCGATTCTCAATCAAGGAACGGAGGAACGACTTGCGGACAGCGTCCGAAACCGTAAAAATTATCTTATCATTTTAAATACTCTTTTGCGAAAAGCGGCAGAGTTCGGCGAGGTACATCCACTGCACATAAATCGTCTATCCTCTGCCTTTGCCAAGAAAATAGAGGAGCTTTGTACCGTTGATGATAGTCTGAACCTGCAGAAGGAAATGATACGCAAATATTGCTTGCTCGTAAAGGAACATTCGCTCAAAAAATATTCTCACCTGATCGGGCGAGTCATCACGTTGATCTCCTTTGATCTGACGGCAGACCTTTCTCTCAAGCATATTTCCTCGCTTATGAACGTCAACGCAAGCTATCTCTCCGCTACGTTCAAAAAAGAGTGCGGAGAAACGCTTACCGAATACGTCAACCGTAAGCGAATGGAAACT
>JBGUSX010000096.1:0-14936 GCA_045132775.1 Eubacteriales bacterium | reverse complement strand
CCGCTTCGTTGGTTTTAAAAGGTTTTCACGGCGGGAGCAAGCCCCCGCCCTACATTGTAGACCGTTCGTTAATTTTCAATTTATAATACCTTCAAATTTTGATTTGGCGAACAGTTTAAATTGAACTTCACGGCTATAAATTTCCCTTACGGGTTCGCTTTGCAAGAGGCTTCTCCTTGGGGAGAAGCTGTCGCGAAGCGACTGATGAGGGGGAATTTTCCTTGTGCGACAACCCCTCATCACCCGCCAAAGCGGGAGCTTCTCCCCAGGGAGAAGCCTCTCGCAAAGCGTAATCAAGCAAAAATTTGAAGCCGTGAAACACACCGCTAAATTGCAATTTGTCAACTAACCTTGTTTAAAAACAGGGCTCCCTCCTCCCCCTCGGGGACGCGAGGGGGAGACATCCGCACGCGGATGTCGGGGGAGGGGTGGGGGGTCGCGGGACGGCTCTAAGCCACCGATAAACTTCAATTTGTAAAATAAACCTACACCGTAATTCCAACGCCGCCTGCGGCATATCACTCGCGGAGTGCACGAATACACTTCCTGCGCGCAACATCCCATTAACGAAACAAAATTATGCAAGCAATAAAGTAGCGAGCTTTTCCCTTGATATTATTTCTATTACTCGCAAATAGTCATTCATAAAAGCATAATTTGGATTACCGTTAACATCCACTGGCAATTTCACAGTATCTTTCTGTATAGATTTATGAGATATAGAATTTCCCCAAGTGTATATATTCCCAATGCTCGCTTTAATTGCGGTTACTAAAAACAATTGCACATTCCTTTGGCGAAATACACTATCTTTAAGATAAAGCGCTAAATTGTGACTATCATTAGAGTAAAAATTCTTTTCTTGATAGGTTATGGCCAATGTTTTTCCTCCTATCAATATACAATTCCCTTCCTCTATTAGCCGTTCGTCATGCGTTATATAACTGTAAACACCATTGTTTTCATTGCTCGCGGTTATATACGGTGTATCTCCGCTTTCCTCCACGATATCACTTTTTAATATACTATGCGTATTTTTTATTTTAAACAGATCCGTAATTTTGAAATCTATCCATTCACTCGTATGAATGGAATTGAAAAAATCCGAGTTCTTCGCTGACCGCAGAGCAGTCAGCGAAGAGCTGACCGCAGAGCAGTCAGCGAAGAGCTGACCGCAGATTCCAGATTTCGCATATATGATTCCATATATGCGAAATCTGGGTTGCCTGTTTCATCAACAGGCAACTTTATAGAATCAGCAAGCAATTTCGAACCAGTACACATTTCCTTAAATTCATACTTTTTGATAGATACACTTTCAATAACAGTTGCAAAAAACAGCAAAACTGACGGAGCCATTTCGACTTTAGGCATCAATATGTTAACTCTACCATGAGAAACACAACAAAATGGTGTATCTTGAAAAAAAGCTTTTCCGAACATATCAACAGTAATTGTGTTTTTTGACCATATTTTTGACCTTTGGGCATCAATGTTCGCAACAATACCATTGTTTAGTTTTCCGGAAGATACCAGAGGTGTCGTTCCGTTTTTTATATTTCTCGGCTGGATATCATCACTGGATAAAAACGCATCAAAAAAATCACCTATCAAGAATTCTCGCCAGTTATCGGTATTAATTCGTTTCATTATTATCTCCTCGTTTTTTCAAGCAAACCGAAATGTTTTTTCCTTCTTCAACAATTATACTACTGTACAACACTTTTTTTACTAAGGCATCACTAAATTCTTTCACATCTATTCCTTGTTTGAACATCAAGAAATCCATCATTGTTTTGGTGAAATCTTCTTCAAAAACCTCAAACTCTTTTTCCGGCATTTGATAACTCAGATGCTCGGACGGTTTTATCCATTGAATTGTATCGTGTCCGGATTGCTTGCGAATGCGTTCGATCCATTCGTCCTCAATAGCCTGCCACCTATCTCGGATATCTTGTCTACCTTGATTTTTAACTGTTTCAAGACCGTCATCCTCAATATAACAAGCAAAAATATCCTTTGTACCGTGTGGAACACCGGCTTGAAAAACAAAAACGGATGTGGTAACGCCTTCCGAAAACACCTTTTCGGGGAGTTTAACAATTTTCAGCAATGAACTATGATTTAACAATTTCTTTCCACGAGAATCTTTTTCAAGCTTTTTATCAGGAAGAATAAAAGCACAAAGAGTATTGCGAGGAACGCTCTTTAATACGTTATCTACAATTGTCAAGCAACCATATTTTGATTCAAAAGGCGGATTCATCAAAACCTTTGTGATCGGATAACTTAACAAAACATTGTTGCCGTCATCGTCAATAATGAAATTCCCCTTTTTATCGGTTTTATAGCTTTTAGATTTAATCCAATCACACGCCTCTTGACTTCTTGAATCCAATTGCTCTAAATTAGTCTTTCCGTCTTTATGTATCAGCATATTGGCACAGGCGAGCGCAAAAATTTCTCTATCAAATTCAATGCCATACAGTTGAGCATTCATAATAGACGTAGCCTTTTGAGATTTCAAACCGCCAGCTTCTTTAATCATATTGCACATGGATTTTACAAGGAATGCACCCGAGCCACAAGCAGCGTCTAAAACACGGTCATTTTGTGATACATCTATCAAGCGGTACATAAAAGAAGTTATATGGTCAGGAGTAAAGACTTGTCCTGCGTCGGATTTGCCTTTGTAACGGTTAAATTCATTAAAGAAAATACCCATTACATCCTCTCCGTTCCAATAGTCCGAGTTAACGCAAGCTGAAATTTCAGAAACCCATTGAATAAAGTTGTCAATCGCATCTTGATTGGAGGAATTGTTCATTTTTATTTCTGCATATACCTCTATCAACAAATCCAATTTCAGATTTTGCTTTCTGCTTTCCTCTAATGATTTTGACAAGGTGTTTAGGATCGAATTTTTCATCAGTGTAAAATCCATACCCTTAATAAGCATCGCACCGTATCTTTTCGCAACTAATGCACATGCTGTAAAAATCATACGATGCTTCAAATTGTTGATACCAAAATCAAAATGCAAGCAATCATTGATTCTTTTTGTCAAACTATAAATTTGCTGCTTATCAATGGTGTTTTGAGTGCATAAAGCAAGATAATATGCCTTGTTCTGTAAAACATTTGAAACGTCACCAAGTTCGGAATTGTTTTTGAATACACGTATTTCAATGCCATTATAAAGAATACCAATAACGTCTTTATATTTTTTTAAAACAATATTGCAGTTTTTAATAAGCTCATCGACCCATTTTTGAAGAGAAATATCTTCCGCCTCGGATTTAGTTTCCAAAATAATCGCGGGGGAATCAGGATCGTCGGGTAAATACCAACCATCGGGCTTATCATTTATCCCCTTGAATCCTAATTGATTGAATGTTGTGATTTGTCCCGTTCCTTGCAGTGTTTTATTTTCAGGCACATCAAAGCCCAATATAGTCATTGCAGTAATTCTGACTTGATCTTCTGTTCTAAATGCCTGTTTTGTGATCATTTCGTTGCCTCTGCTTTCATAAGTATAATGACATTATATCACCTTTCAATACATTTTGCAATATTTTTGCAAGATAAATTACAGTATAAATGAATATATATTTGTCATAATATTTATCGTATAATAAGAATGTAAAACTAATATGAGGTGACAAATATGTTTAAAATAGAAAAAGGCTATGAATCTGTAAATAAAACCTTCAGGATCCCCGTACCTATGGCTGAAAAATTGGAAAAGCTCGCAGGTGAAAATAACATTTCCCTTAACAACGTAGTAGTTCAGTGTCTTTCCTACGCGCTCGAGCATCTGAATGAATCCGAGATCAACGACGAAGCAAAATAAACTGTTAACACAAAACCGCCAAGGCTCCCACCTCGGCGGTTTTTCTTTATAAAATGTCAATGAATAAATATGCAAGATCACTCTCATAAAAATGCATAAACGATGTATATATACATTTTTTAATAAAATCGTCCTCTCAATAGCAATATAGTGCAAATAAATGTCCTTTTTTGCCTAAAAACTACACCTTTTCCGAATTATCCCTCAAAACCAGCTCCTCCACTCTCCGCGTACAACACCTTAAAAGCCCTTATGATCCCTTATTTTTTCTTATTTTTCATTATATTTTTTGCACTTGCACAATATTGCTCTCCAAATCACCTATGATCCCTCATAATTCCATTTTTATTTTCTATTTGTTATTGACAAACACAAGAAACGGTGATATAATTGACTCACAGAATAATCCCAAAGGAGACCTTCTTATGTCAAACCAGAATCTTGATATTTACGAGGACAAGGTGCGTCTTGAAAAGCAGGACGGAAACCAAAACAAGTATTCCAAATACAGCGACCTCGTCTATTACGAGTCCTCACAGACCCCGGGACTCAAGCTCGCAATGACGGTCAGAAAGCCCGAAAAGCCTTCTACCATAATACTCACAACGCACGGATGGCACATGAGCATGCCCGAGTGGAAGCCCAACGAGGACCAGCCCGACAGTCACCTCGTCGTCCTTGTAGATATGCGTGGCAGAGCCTTCTCGACAGGCTCCCCCGACTGCAACGGACTCGAGCTCTACGACGTTATCGATGCCTGCGAATACGTAAAAAAGCATTACGCAGAATACATTTCCGACCCCGAGGTCGTCTATTTTCAGGGCGGTAGCGGAGGCGGCGGCAACTGCTATGCTATCCTCAATAAATTCCCCGACTACTTTGCAGCGGCGGCTTCGATGTGCGGTCCCTCCGACTACATGGAGTGGTACGACGACGACCCGATCGGCGAATTTCAGGACGAGCTTGACGTCTGGATAGGTCCCCGAGGCGAAAAGGGCTCCTACAACGAAGCGTATGCATCGCGCAGCGGTCTTTACGGACTTGAAAATCTCTACACTCCCCTCTTTATCGCTCACGGAAACGCTGACAAGCGTGTCCCCGTAAGCCACATGCATCACTATCTCGAACGCGCAAAGGAGCTCGGAAAGGATCACCTTATCAGTCACTACGAGCTCGACGGAGTCGGCACGCGCGATCACTGGACAGGTGCCAGCGACGAGCAGATGGCAACAATGAGCAGGGGCGTTGAAAAGGTCCGCTACGAAAACACGACACCGATAAATATCCCCCGAAAGGGTCGCTTGATCGTCCAGGGCTACATTGTCACAAAGCACTTCTCCGTTTTCTGCGACAGCATTGACAATATGGGAGAGATCGTTTACGATCTTGATGCAGATTCCTTTGAATTTAAAGGAAATTGCGGCTACACGCTTATCAAAAAATGACAATTTGACAAACAAAGATCCCGTGGTTTTTCCACGGGATCTCTTACTTTATTGACGTAAATTATGACGTAAATTATGACGTAAATAATATTATTTTTCAAGTGCCTCGGCGGTCTCGGATTCTGCTTCCTCTTCGGATTCCTTTTCAGCTTCCTTTTCAGCTTCCTTTTCCTTGTCCTTGCGGCTCTTCTTCTCTTCCTTCTCCTCGTCCTCGTCGTCAAGGTCCTCGTCGTCCTCATCGACAACTCTTTCCTTAACGGTTACAAGGGTAGTTTCGATTCTGTGATCAAGCACCGACTCTACCTTAATGATAAGATCGTCGGTCTCAAGGTCAAGCGTAGTTCCGTCGTCGGGGATCTCTCCGAGAATTCCGAAGATATATCCTCCAAAGGTATCGCAGTCCTCGGTATCAAACGTGATTCCCAGCTTTTCTGCAAGCTCCGTGAGTGATGCCGAGCCGAGTATCTTCCACTCGCGTGTCTCTTCGTTGAGGCAAACTATCTCTTCAACAACGACCTCGTCCTTATCGTCCATATCGCCGACGAGGAGCTCAAGCAGGTCGTGGATAGTGATAACTCCGTTCGTTCCGCCGTACTCGTCAACGACGATGGCAAAGTAGTTTCTCGTTTCCTTCATATTTGAGAAAAGAACGTCTGCCTTCATGTTTTCAGGTACGAAATAGGGCTTTTCGCTTGCCACTCTCATAGCCTCGGCAACCGTTTTACACTCGGAACGGAAGAACTTTTTGATATTGAGCACGCCCACGATATCATCGGCATTCTCGCCGCAGATGGGATAATAGCCGTGTCTTGAGCTTGAAACTACCTTCTTCCACTCGTCAAAATCGTCATCTCGATAGACCATTTTAACATCGCGGCGGTGCGTGCAGACCTCGGAAATGAGGATGTCGTCGAACTCAAAAATGTTCTGTATCATCTCGTTTTCCATACTGTCGATAGCACCCGCCTCGCTCGAGGTATCGAGCATTATGCGTATCTCCTCCTCGCTCGCCGCTTCCTCTTCCTCGTGGGGATTGATGCCGAAGATACGGAGAATTCCGTTTGTTGTCTTGGTAAGTATCCAGACGAACGGCGCGAATATTCCCGACATAAAGCGGATAAAGCCGCAGATGCCGAGAGAGAGCTTTTCCGCGTTCTTCATTGCGATCCTCTTGGGCACGAGCTCACCGAGAACTATTGAGAAGAACGAGAGGATAAACGTAATTACTATGACGAATACAATCTCGGGGATCTTGAATCCAACGTTTGCCATAAAGGGCAGACCGTTGAACCAATTTGTAAGGGGCGTTGCAAAGCTGTCTGCCGCGAACGCGGAGCCGAGGAATCCTGCTAAAGTGATCGCGACCTGGATAGTCGAGAGGAACTTTGAGGAATCCTTTGTCAGTCTTTGCAATCTTTTTGCTTTTCTCTTTAATTTTTTGTCGCCTTCCTCGACCATCTTCTCGATCCTTGCGCTGTTTATTGAGAGAAATGCCGCCTCGGTGCTTGCGAATATCGCATTTAACGCTATAAGAATAACCTGTAATAATAAGGGACCTATGTATTCCATGATAAACCTTTTTCTCCTGTAGTCAATGGTAAAATTTCATTTATTTCAAAAACGCAAAAAAGCATAGACCTACCCGCGCTCCTCCTATCATTTCAGAGAATATCACGTTAGGCTATGCTACCCTTTTATGAAATATAATGAAACGTACGCACAACAGTTAAGGCATTACACATAC
This sequence comes from Eubacteriales bacterium, assembly GCA_045132775.1. GTDB lineage: Bacteria > Bacillota > Clostridia > Oscillospirales > CAG-272 > SVTX01. Next base: position 7,894 of record JBGUSX010000096.1, on the reverse strand, counting down.
AAGTAGTGTCCGTACTATCGCCGTCATCCATTTTAAAATACCTTCCTTTGTTAATAATAAATATCAGCACGGGTGACCCCGACTGTTACACAATGATATCATATAGATATGCCAAAGTCAAGGAAAACGCGCTCTTATTAACACTTTATTTACACAATTCACAACAAAAATTCTTTTTTTGAGCATTTTTCAAGGCTTTCGGAGAATTTTTTTATCAAATCTCTTGACAAGATGTTTTTTTAATGATAAAATAGGTGGGTATGAGGGAGTAATCGGCGCTACGCGCGGCAAGGTCAACATCTTGAGCCTTCTCTTGCTCTGGCTTTGCTTTAAACGGTGAGACTTATCTGTTTTGTGACGGATAGGTCTTTTTTTACGAAGGTGCGCTGATAATTCTCACGTACAAAGTATATAATATGTTGTAAGAAAAAAGTAAAAATTCAAAGGAGAAAACGAAACAATGAAAGAGTATCTTTCAAGCTCTGCCGAGGTACTTGAGTCAGTGTCCTCCTCTCTCGACGGTCTTTCCGAGAGCGAGGCTGCCGCAAGACTTGAGAAAAACGGCAAAAACAAGCTCGTTGAGGGCAAAAAAGAATCCCTCATCGTAAGATTTTTCAAGCAGTTGGCTGAGCCTATGACCATCATCCTTCTCGTAGCCGCGGCCATCTCCGCAGGCGTTGAGATCTATAACGGTGTCTCAAGCGGACATTGGGAATTCCCCTCCGACGTCGTTATCATCATGGCGGTCGTTCTCATAAACGCTATTCTCGGCGTTTTCCAGGAGAGCAAGGCTGAAAAGGCTATAGAGGCACTTCAGGAGATGTCAAAGGCACAGTCCAAGGTCATCCGCGGCGGCAAGCAGATAAGCATACCGAGTGAGGACCTTGTAATCGGCGATATCATCATCCTTGAAGCAGGCGATGCGGTCCCCGCAGACGCTCGTATCATCGAGTGCGCTTCCATGAAGATAGAAGAAGCGGCTCTTACAGGTGAGTCTGTTCCCGTTGACAAAAAGGAAGAGGCTCTCACCGCCGGTGCTAACGGTGACGTTGCGCTCGGCGACAGAAAGAACATGGTATTCATGGGCTCCACCGTCGTTTACGGACGCGGCAAGGCAGTTGTAGTTGCCACAGGTATGGACACCGAGATGGGTAAGATCGCAGACGCGCTCGCTCAGGCTGAAGAGGGCAAGACTCCCCTTCAGATCAAGCTTGCAGGTCTTTCCAAGATCCTTACATGGCTCGTTATCGGTATTTGCGTTGTTATCTTCGGCGTTCAGCTCATTCGTGAGGGCGTTGGCTTTGAGCCCATTCTCTCATCCTTTATGATCGCGATCTCGCTTGCGGTCGCGGCTATCCCCGAGGGACTTGCAACCGTTGTTACCATCGTTCTCTCGATCGGTGTTACCAATATGTCCAAGAGAAACGCTATCATCCGTAAGCTCACCGCTGTTGAGACTCTCGGATGCACACAGATCATCTGCTCTGACAAGACAGGTACTCTTACACAGAACAAAATGACCGTCGTTGACCACTATGGCGACAACGAGGCTCTCCTTGCTAACGCAATGTCCCTCTGCTCCGACGCAGAGTTCGACGTTGAGGCAAAGACCGCTATCGGTGAGCCCACCGAGGCAGCGCTCGTAAACTACGCAGAGACTCTCGGTCTCTCGAAAAACGAGCAGAAGGTAAAGCTCGTCCGTGTCGGCGAGGTTCCCTTCGATTCCGGAAGAAAGATGATGTCCACCGTTCACAAGGATGAGAACGGAGCTCTCATTCAGTTCACAAAGGGTGCTCCCGACGAGCTTCTCAAGCGTTGCACAAAGGTGCTTGTAGGCGGCGAGGTCGTCGAGCTCACCGACGCTATCCGCCAGGACATCCTCGGCGCAAACAAGGCAATGGCTGACAAGGCTCTCCGCGTTCTTGCGGCTGCAAAGAAGGACCTTGAGGCTCTTCCCGCGGCTTACGACTCCGAGACGGTTGAGTGCGACCTTTGCTTCGTGGGACTTGTGGGAATGATCGACCCCGTTCGTCCCGAGGTCAAGCCCGCTATCGACGAGTGCCGCTCGGCAGGTATCCGTCCCATCATGATCACGGGTGACCACAAGGACACCGCAGTTGCTATCGCTATGCAGCTCGGTATCATCACAGACGCTTCTCAGGCTATCACGGGAGCTGAGCTCGACGAGATCTCCGACGAGGAGTTTGACACCGCTGTTGAAAAGTACAGCGTTTACGCACGCGTTCAGCCCGAGCACAAGACGAGGATCGTCAACGCTTGGAGAAAGAAGGGTATGGTCACCGCTATGACCGGTGACGGCGTTAACGACGCTCCCTCGATAAAGAATGCCGATATCGGTGTAGGCATGGGTATCACAGGTACAGACGTTACAAAGAACGTAGCGGATATGATACTCGCAGACGACAACTTCGCGACCATCGTTGCGGCTGTCGGTGAAGGAAGAAGAATTTACGACAACATCCGTAAGGCGATCCAGTTCCTTCTCGCCTCCAATCTCTCCGAGGTGCTCACGATCTTCTTCGCGACTCTCTTCGGATTTACCATTTTCGCACCCGTTCATCTGCTCTGGATAAACCTTATCACAGACTGCTTCCCCGCTCTTGCTCTCGGCATGGAAAAGCCCGAGTCCAACGTTATGAAGCGTCATCCCCGTGACTCCAAGGAAGGCATCTTTGCAGGCGGTCTCGGCTTTGCGGTTGCATATCAGGGTGTACTCGTTACGATAATCACTCTCGTTTCCTACCTCATCGGTAGATTCTGGCTCGCTGATCTCCATCACGCAGAGGCGATCGCCGCGGGCACCTATTCAGCAGAAATGCTCGGTACCTCCATGGCATTCCTTACTCTCTCGCTCTGTGAGATCTGCCACGCGTTCAATATGAGAAGCCTCCACGGCTCCATCTTCAGAATGAAGGGTCAGAACCTCTGGCTCTGGGGCGCGGGAATCCTCTCGCTCATCCTCACGACCGTCGTTATCGAGGTTCCCTTCCTTGCAGATGCATTTGAGCTCGCTCACCTCGACCTTATGGAATACGGCATCGCATTCGGTCTTGCTATCCTCATTATCCCGATAGTTGAGTTCGTTAAGATCTTCCACAGAATGGTTGATAAAAAGCACGGTTAATTAAGTTTTCATTCCGCCCCGCGTTTGCGGGGCGGTTTTTTGTTGACAAAAAGCCGCGTACGATTTATAATTTTATTATTAAATGGTTTTTTTCTTAAAATATGATAGATTTCCGTTTTTTTTGCGACTTATATACGCGAGGGAGAATACCCATTTTATGAAAGTTGAGGTAAAACATGGACACTAAAGAGTTAAAAAGCCAAGGGCTGCAGACCGACGAGGCGATCGTCGAGCTCTATTGGAAACGAGATGAGGATGCAATAAAGGAGACGGACAAAAAATACGGAAAATATCTGCTTGTTATAGCCGACAACATCGTACATAACCGTCTTGACAGCGAGGAGTGTCTCAACGACACCTATCTCGGTACGTGGAACAGAATTCCGCCCACGCGCCCCGTATCACTGCAGTCCTTCCTTGCGAGGATAATGAGAAACATATCTGTCGGCAGATTCAGACAAAACACCGCCGACAAGCGCATCCCAAGCGAGCTTGTGACCTCGCTCGACGAGCTTGAGGAATGTATTGCAGGCGAGGACAGTATTGACCGCGAAAGAGCAACCCGCGAGCTTGCAGATATCATAAATCAGGCTCTTTGCGCAATGAAGGACCGCGAGCAGTACATTTTCGTCTGCCGCTATTATTACGCTGACAAGATATCGGCTATCGCGAGCTCGTTGGGTGTCAGCGAGGTCACTGTTAACAGAACTCTGTCAAAGCTGAGAAGCGATCTTAAATCTCGCCTTGACGCTGCGGGATATACCATTTGAGGAGGCAGACATGAGACAAAAGGATGAAATAAAGCTTGACGCACTGTCAATGATGGACGACGAAATATTAGAAAAAACCACTCAAAAAAGAAACAAGCTGATGGGCAAAAAGCGCGCACCGAGATGGATCCTTCCCTCCTCGGTCGCGGCGGCTGTGATAATTGCTATAATGGTTCCCGTCCTGCTCTTGCTCCTTATGAAGCAGGTGCCGATATATGAGGGAATGAGCGTGCTTGATAATTACGACGGCACGTCTACGGCAAGCTTCAAGCCCGAAAAACGCGGAAACGGATTTGAATTTCTCTCCGACAAAAAGGACAACAACGGAAACAACGGCGACAACGGCAACCACTTCGGGCAGAACAAAAAGCCCGCGGGAGAGATAATCGCCGAGGATTCCTCGATCGATCTTGACATCCCCGAGCAGAAGATGTATTACGCGACTCCGGGACAGGATATCTACATAAACGTTCACATCTCCAACCCCGACAACTTCGTTATTCTTTCCTTTACACTCAACGGAAAGATGTATTCCTCCTACATGTTTGAGGACGGCTCGGATATGGAAAATCTTATCCTCAAGGTCACGATACCCGAGGATGCCGAGGGAATAATCGAGTACACCATTGATGCCATCAAGTACGTTGACGGCACCGACATCAAGGACGTTATCATGAAGGGTGAGCGTACCATCAAGGTTGGAGTCTACACCGACGACCAGCCCACCGTTGCGCTGTTAAATAAAAATACCGACACGTTCGGTTATTCGTTCGACGCATCTATAAATGACAAACGTTCGCTCATCTCGGGCTGCGGCGGAGTTGTCTTTGCAATGCTTCTCGACGACAATAGCGTTATCGAGCACTATAAGCTCGAGCTTGGAGTCTCCACGCACGTGGAATTTGCCGACCTCAAGAGCGGCACAGAATACAGGCTCGCGGTGGTTGCCTACTACGACTCCTTTGACGGAAAAGGCTATTCCGCGCATGTCCTCTACGAAGAAGACGTCGCCACGGGAGCCTTGGTCGCGATCAATGACGTAAAGCTTGAAAACAGCACCCTGACCTTCAGCCTTGAGACAGACGAGAGATTCCCCATCACAGTCACCTCCATCGACCTCGTTAGCTGCGGCGCAGTCGTGCAGTCCGTCGGTGCGGACGTGCGCAAATTCGAAAACGTAGTATATATCGGTGAATATTCTGTTGTTGCATACTATGACCACGGTGAAGACAAAGGAAGATCGGTCAGTGCGGAGAGCGTCGTGATAAATAAATTGAGCGACGTTTCGTTAATAATTCCGGGAGGAACGGTATATAAGCCTTTTTCGCGCTTCGATCCGCTATGGAATGCCAGTACTGCGGATTGGCGCGAGCATCACGGTCTGGATATAAAGATAGGCACGGACAAAACAGTGTATGCTGCGGCACCCGGCACCGTCACAAGAATCGAATTTGAGGATTATGGCTGGTGCGTGAGGGTCATGCTTAATGACGGAAAAACGACGATGCGATACGAGGGACTGCATGAATACAGCATTGAAGTAAAGGTCGGTGACGTTATTGCCGGAGGAAAGGTCATCGGGCAGGTTGAATCACAGCTTTATGAGGTCGCAGACCCCGAGCACCTGCACTTCTCGGTCTATGAATACAGTACCCCCGTTGATCCGCAGAAGTACGTTTACTATGAGGTCCTTCCCCTAGAGGAATACGAATTTATGAAATAGTATCCGATTACACAAAGATCCCAAGAGATACAGACGTATCTCTTGGGATTTTTCTTGAGCTGATTATTGACAAAAGGCGCAAACAGATATATAATTGTTCTATATTCAACAAAAAGGAGTTTTTATATGTACAACGAATGGTCACTTGATTGTTTTTACAAGGGTATTGACGACCCCGCGCTTGCGTCCGATATGGAAAAGCTCGAGGAGGCGGTCAAGACCTATAAGAGCGTAGTTCCCGCTCTGTCCTACGATGACATCGTCAAGTCTCTGCGAGTGGTCATTGATCTCAAGGAGACGATAACCGTGCTCGTTCGTCGTCTGATGGGCTATTTCAGCCTCCGCAGATCGACCAACAGCGCGGACACCGAGGTCTCTGTTCCTCAGACCAAGATCCAGATGCTTATGGCAGGCACCGCTCGCGAGGGCGTTATGTTTGAAAAGTACGTTGGCGGTATCGAGGACCTTGACGCGTTGGTCGAGCAGGACGAGGTGCTTAAGGAATACAAGTTCTATTTTAACGAAATTAAAGAGTCCGTCTCGCACAATATGAGCGACGACGCAGAGGACGTTTTCGCGCGCATGAGTATGTCCGGGGGAGCTGCTTGGGGCAACCTCACAAGCTACCTTACCTCTACTCTTGAGGTCGAGTACAACGGAGAGATAACTACCCTTCCCGCTATCCGAGGCCTTGCCGAAAGCGACGACGCAGAGGTCAGAAGAACGGCATACGAGGCGGAGCTAGCTTCTTATGCAAAGGTCAGGGATGCCATCGCTTTCTCTCTCAACAGCATCAAGGCTCAGGTCAACACCGAAGCAGAGCTTCGCGGATATGAAAATCCCCTTGCGGTAACTCTCGCACAGTCGAGAATGAAGAAGGAGACTCTTGACGCGATGTTCGAGGCTATGAGGGAGTATATGCCGAAGTTCCGCGAGTACTTAAAGCACAAGGCGGCTCTTCTCGGTCACAAGAACGGTCTGCCCTGGTACGATATTTTCGCTCCTATGGGAAAGGCAGGCGGCAAGACCTTCACCGTAGAAGAGGCTCACGCTTATCTCGTTGAGCATTTTGCTTCCTTTGCTCCCGATCTTGCAGAGATGGTCGACGAGGCTTTCAAGAAGGAGTGGATCGACTTCTACTCCCGTCCCGGCAAGTCGGGCGGTGCGTTCTGCTCCAATCTTCCCTTCGTAAAGCAGAGCAGGATCCTGACTAACTTCTCCGGCTCATTCGGCTCTGTCGTGACACTCGCTCACGAGCTCGGTCACGCATATCACGGAATGATGATCGAGGATCACCGTCCTCTCAACACGGGCTACACCATGCCCGTTGCAGAGACGGCATCCAACTTCAACGAGCTTATTATCGTCAACGACGCCATTGCGAAATCGTCGGGTGAGGAGAAGGTCTCGCTGATTGAGAGTCAGATACAGGATTGCACGCAGATAATCGTTGATATTTACTCCCGTTTTCTCTTTGAAGATGAGGTCATCCGCCGCCGCAAGAGCACCTTTATGTTTGCAAAGGATCTTGAACAGATCATGCTTGATGCGCAGAAGGAAGCATTCGGCGACGCGCTCGATCCCGACTATCTCCACCCTTATATGTGGTGCTGCAAGAGTCACTACTACCGCGCAGGACTCAGCTATTACAACTTCCCTTACGCGTTCGGCGGTCTCTTCTCACGCGGACTTTACGCAAAGTATCTTGAGGAGGGCGAGGAATTTTTGCCCAAGTACCGCGCGCTTTTGAAGGCTACCACGGTCGACACTGTTGAAAACGTGGCACTGATTGCGGGAATTGATCTTACGAATCCGGAATTCTGGAGAAAGAGCCTACAGGTCATTGCCGATAAGATCGACGAGTTTATCGCAGAGACTTCGAAGTGATAGACAGATAAAGGTAGAAAAGGATAAAAAGGAGATCCGCCGCGGCGGTGACCTTCCAGGCTCTCGGATGCGAGAAGATAGTGGAATTTACGAGGACGAGGGCGAGATTTATCAAATTCGAGGTTCTCGGCAACGTCGGAACAGACTCGTATAAGCAGAATTATTCCGATACAACGGCGAAAATAGGTAATATTACGGTTTTTGAATAAAATAATCCCCCGCCTGCTTTGAAGTGAACCCAAAAGTTTAGACAAAAATTAAATATTAAGTTGTTTGCGAATGAGCTCGGTACTGCACTGGGCTCATTCCTTTTAGTTTAAGAGAAATTCTTTCGTTGTTGTAGTAATGTATGTATTCTTCTAACTTTTC
>JBGUSX010000095.1:0-4836 GCA_045132775.1 Eubacteriales bacterium | reverse complement strand
TCCTTTCCGGCGCATGTCCGTAATATATCACCCTGGGGCTGAAACTCATAAGCTTTTCCCAATCGCTCCGTAAGGCATTATTTTCCTTGTATCCGTCTATAAACTCCATAGGCTCTAAATCCCCCACAAAGCAATCTCCGCTGTCCAGAACAAGCGTTATGCTGTCCTCGCTGTGGCTCGGGGTGGAAACAATCTCCCCTTCAATGCCCAACGCAGCAAGGAAGGCTCGGCTGTTCTTACAAGCGATGACTTCGGCTTTGTCTTCGGGAACGGAAGGCAAAAGCCTCAAGGTCTTATCTCGGCTGAATATCTCGTCCGAGAAATGAAGGTTCGGCACTTGGGTATCCATTACAAGGAACTTCACTCCCATATTCACAAGCTCTCCAACAAGCCCCATATGGTCGGGATGATAGTGCGTTGCCAGGATATAGGTGATATCCTTGAGTGAGATGCCGTTCTTCTTGATTTCCTTATAGAACATTTGGAGCGTTCCGGCATAGTCGGTATCGATCAGAACACTTCCTTTTGCACCGCGGATGAAGTATGTATTCGTGTTGCCGTATTTCAGTTTCGTAACCATTGCCGCCGCTCCTTTCTCACCGATAAATTGGAATTTATCAAATTCCTGCATAACAGTATCTGCCATCGACAAGTCGTTCAATTTGTACGTTAAACACCTCTTTTATAACAGCACTGCCACAAATATCTATCGGATTTGATTGAACTCTTGATTTACCGTTTTCAATAACAAGTATCTCATCGGAATAATTAAATGCCATCGGAAGATCGTGCATCACAGCAATGATTCCTTTTCCGTTATCCGCGAGCTTGCGTAACAGCTTCATAAGCTCAATCTGATGGGAAATATCAAGATAGGTCGTTGGCTCGTCAAGAAGAATATAATCGGTATCCTGAGCAAGAGCCATTGCTATATAAGCATTTTGCCGCATCCCTCCGGACAAGGTATACAGCGGCTTATGGGCAAGCTCGGCAATGCCGACAGCCTCCATCGCTTTTCCCGCAACCTCTCTATCGTAAGTCGAATACCGTCTTGGATACGAGAGATACGGAAATCTGCCGTGAAGTACCATTTGCTCTACTGTCATATCGGGGGTATTCTTTCCTTGTGAAAGATAGGCGGTTTTCTTGGCGATCTCATTTCTGCTCATCGCAAGAAGATTCTCTCCATCAATTTTTATATCCCCCTGTGAGATAGGCAATATACCAAGTGCAGCTTTCAGAAGCGTGCTTTTTCCACACCCGTTTACGCCTATGATGCCTGTCAGCTTTCCTTTTTCGAAGCTTGCGGTAACACCGGCAAGCACAGTCTGTTTTCCGTAACCTGCTGATACATTTATGAGCTCAAGCATTTCTACGTCCTCCTTTTCCTTTGATCAGAATGAAGATAAAGAAGGGCGCGCCGAGGAATGCCATAATAATACCCACGGGTAATTCATAGGGCGCAAATACCACTCTTGCAAGGGTGTCGCAGAGAGTGACAAATCCGGCTCCAAACAATGCGCTGAGTGGAACTAAGTGCTTTGCCTCAGAGGTCGCAATTCTTCTTACTGCGTGCGGAACGAGCAATCCAACGAAGGAAAGAAGTCCGCAAACGCTGACAGCCGCGCCTGCTAAAAGCGCCGACAGCATCAAGAATACAATTCGCATAACGCCCGTATTCAGTCCAAGACCTTTGGCATTTTCATCACCGAGCGTCAACACGTCAAGGTCGCTTGCGAATGTTTGCAGAACGATTACGGCAACAATGATTGCAACTGCGGCAGGAATCACCTTCGCATAGGTAACGGCGGAAAAATCTCCCACTCTGAAATCATTACTTATAATGCTGACTTCGGGAATGAAGGTCTTAACGGTATCCGAGATCGCGCCGAGAAAAGCATTCAATGCAACGCCGAGCAATATAACAGTACCTCGTGATGCTCCCCATTTCTTTGCACCGATGCTGACAATCATGACCGCAAAAAATGCTCCGAGGAAGGAAAACAGCGAAAGCTGCCATCCACCGATGATACCAAATGCAGAACAAAGTGTGACCGCAAGACCTGCACCGGCATTGACACCGATAATACTTGGGGACGCAAGTCTGTTTGCAAGAACGCCCTGTATAACCGCGCCCGACACCGCAAGAGCCATGCCGCATATAAGACTTCCAAGAACTCTCGGCAATCTGACGTATAGTAAGATTCTTGCTTCGGTGCTTTGATAATCGCCTCTGACAATTGCTCCAAGCATATCCGAAAGGCTAATCTTGGTTGATCCGAGCAATATGCCAAGGATAACGGACAGAAGCAATACTGCGAGCGATATCGCATATGTGTACACGATCCTATTTTTTTGTAAGCTTTTCATATAATATCTCGTATGATTCTGCCCAGCGAGCATTCGGCTTCAGATTGAACAGCGTTTTATCCATAGCGTGCAATCTTCCGTTCTTAACCGCATCAAGCGTCCCCCAAGCGGGATTCTCCTTCATCATGTTTTCAAGCGACTGCATCGCCGCTTCGGTATCACTTCCCATCGTTACCACAAAGATATGGTGCGGTTCTTCCCGTATCACCGCCTCCACGCTCAAATTTTCAAGCAGCCTTGTATCGCTGTCGGCAATATTGATACAACCCATACTGCTGAGCATTTCGCCGAGGATCGTTCCGCTACTGCCTTTTGCCTTCACAAAACTCGAAGCGGCTCGTAGCAACAGGACTTTTCGTTCACCGTCGGGAATATCTGCATTTTTATACTCTGTTTTTATCTCATCGATCTGCGCCTTAATAGCAAGTCCGTTCTGCTCATACAAATCCTTGCGACCGGTAATGTCGGTACATATATCGAGCATCTTCAGATAATCATCGAAATTATCCACGTCAAAATATGCAACGGTGATTCCCATAGCATCGAGGGATTCCTTCATTTCCACGTTGGAGGCGGTTGATGCGCTTGCGATCACGAAATCGGGATCAGCTGATATGAGAAGCTCAAGGCTCGGCGAATGAGCGCCTCCAAGATTGACAGCATCGCCAAGCTCCAAGCAAAAATCCTCCCAAGCATCCTCGGCAGAAGCGCAGAGCTTACCACCGGCCAGGAGCCACACATCTGAAAAGCTTCCAAGTAATGCTGCAACTCTTTCGGGATTTTTGGGGATTGTCACCTTGCGTCCAAGTGCGTCTGTAAACGTGACGGTATCATCGACTAAATCATCGGTATTACCGCACGAGGCAAGCGCACCTGGTAAGGTCATGACAACTGCCACGACCAAAATATAAATAAGGATTCTATTTTTCGTCATAATCTTCTTTGTTAACCTCAAATACATTGACTTACCGTATAAAAAGTGATATAATATATTATATCACAAAACTCACATTATGTCAATTTCAAAGAGGTAAACAATATGCTTACGAAAGAACAAATTATGAGTGTAAAAGCACGAGGCTTTTTACGTAATAGGGGTACGGATTGCTTTTCCGGCAGAGTTGTGACAGTTGCAGGACTTTTCACACCCTCTGAGCTTCATACAATTGCAGAATGCGCCGAGAAATTCGGTAATGGCAAGGTGACCTTCACGGCAAGACTTGCCGCCGAAATCGTTGGAATTCCGTTTGATAAAATCCCCGAGGCGGAGCAATATATGTCGGAGCGCAGCTTGTACTTTGGCGGTACCGGAGCTAAGGTTCGTCCTATCACCGCTTGCAAGGGCACGACCTGCGTTTACGGAAACATTGATACACAGGTTCTTGCAAAGATCATTTACGACAAATTTTACATAGGGATGAGTGACGTTAAGCTTCCTCACAAATTCAAGATTGGCGTTGGCGGCTGTCCGAACAGTTGTATGAAGCCCAGTCTGAATGACGTTGGCGTTGAGGGATGCAAGATGTTTTCTTTTGACAGCGCACTTTGCCACGGTTGCAAAAAGTGTTCGGTTGTTGAAAACTGTCCCTCGAGAGCCGTATCTGTGATGAACGGCAAAGCGGTTATTGACGGTAACAAATGTACGAATTGCGGTGTTTGCATTGGCAAATGTCCATTCGGCGCGGTTCCAAAGGAATCGGAATCGGTCTGCCGCATTTTCGTTGGCGGAACTTGGGGTAAAACGCAGCGAATGGGCACACATCTCCGCAATACCTATTCAGTCGATGAAGTCCCTGCGGTAATTGAGAAAGTCATGCTTTGGTACAAGGAGAACGGTTACGTGAAGGAGCGTCTTGGCGCGACTATAGACCGCATCGGCGCGGATGCTCTTGAGATCGCTCTTACAACGAACGACCTGCTCGAGAGAAAAGACGAGATATTAGCAAAGCCTTTGCTTGAAAGACAATAAAATAATCTTTCTGCATTGTAAATTTTAAGGGCTGACGATTGATTTCGTCAGCCCTCGCTCTTTATCATTATCCCGACAAATTGGAATTTACTTATCATCTTTATCTTGCTTCGATACAAGAATGATTGAACCAACAAGCAGAGCAACTCCAAAAGTAAAGAACACACATCCCACAACCGTATTCAGCTGATTTGCAAAGAAACCAATCATTCCAGCACCAGCAGCACAGCAAATTACTTGAAAAGCTTTTTTCATAAAACCACCTCGTCAAATTCTTATTTATCGATTAGATTAGCACCCCATTGCAGTGGTCGACTTCGTGTTGTATGATTTGTGCTGTCCAACCCTCGTAATTCTTTGTTCGGGTCTGCATCTCCAAGGTCTGGTATTGAACCTTGATGGTCTTGTAGCGCTTGCACTTACGTGGGCCGCCGAGCAGAGACAGGCACCCTTCTTCGGCATCGTAAGTCTTATCCTTTTTAACGATGACCGGGTTA
>JBGUSX010000094.1:0-14243 GCA_045132775.1 Eubacteriales bacterium | reverse complement strand
CAAGCCCCCGCCCTACGTTGGTGTAACACACCGATAAATAAAAATTCGAAAAAATTGCAACCTGAAACAAAAAAACACAAAGGAAAAAAAATATATGTTAACGTCAAAACAGAGAGCCTACCTTCGCGGACTCGGACAGTCCTGTCCCGCGATAATGCAGGTGGGCAAGGGTGGAATCACCGAAAATTTACTTAAAACAGTCTCGGACGCACTTGAGGCAAGGGAGCTTGTAAAGCTGAGCGTCCTTGACAACTGCGGCGAGGATCCGAGAGCAATTCTTGACGCACTCTGCGAGGCACTCGGTGCAGACGGAGTCTCCTGCGTAGGCAAAAAGATCGTGCTTTACCGTGAGTCCAAAGAAAAAAAGACGATAATCCTTCCGAGGTAAGATATGCTGAGAGTAGGGATCTTTGGCGGAGCGTTTGCTCCGATACACAAGGGACACGTTGAGGCGGCAAAAGCATTTATCGAGCAGATGTGGCTTGACGTGCTTTTCGTCGTGCCGACGGGAAAGAGTCCGCATAAGGAGATGGATACCACGGCGAGCGACAAGGACAGGATAGAGATGTGCCGCCGCGCGTTTGAGGGAGTCGAGGGAGTAATAATCAGCGACGTAGAGATAAGACGCGGAGACACGAGCTATTCGATCGAGACGCTTCGCTCGTTTACCGACGAGGACCGCAGACTCTTTATGCTCTGCGGCACGGATATGATGCTTACCTTAGGCGAGTGGCACGACGCAGACGAGATATTCAGACTCTCTTACCCCGTGTATATCAGGCGCGAGGAGGACAGAGAGCTCGACGCGAAAATAATCGAAACAAATACGAAATACTTTGAGACCTTTGGCAAATACGTAATTAAACTTGACGCGCCGGTCATAGATATCTCCTCAAGTAAGCTCCGCGAGATGATGCGCAGGGGCGAGGACGTATCGGAGTATATCCCCGCGCGCGTGCTTGAATATATTGAAGAGGTTGGTTTATACCGATAATGGAGAGAAAGATCATAACAGAAGAGATGCTTTCGTCACTTCGAGACAGTCTTAAGTGCAAAATGTCGGGCTTTCGATTGGCGCATACCCTCGGAGTTGAGGAGATGGCGGCAAGGATAGGCGCGATATATTGCCCCGAAAAGCTGAATATATTGCGTGCGGCGGCGCTTCTTCACGATATTACGAAGGAGCTTTCCCCCGATGCTCAAAGAGAGATATTCGAGCGACACGGAGTGGAGATGAGCGAGGACGTAATAAAGTCACAGGCAACACAGCATGCCCTGACCGCCGCGCTTGAGATTCCCGAGCGATATCCCGAGTTTGCGGATGAAGAGGTCATCGAAGCGGTAAGATGTCACACAACGGGAAAAGCGGATATGACGCTTTGCGAGAAGATAATCTACATATCCGATTATATAGATTTCACGCGGACCTATAGCGACTGTAAGGCACTTCGCGAGATGTTCTGGTCAGCATTGCCCGAAAAAATGGGAGTGCAGGAGAGAGAAATGCACCTTGACAGAGTGATACTGAGCTGCCTTGAAATGACGGTAGAGGACCTTGTGGAGAACTCAAGACACGTAAGCCGGGAGACGCTCGAGGCGAGAGATTTTATAATTGAACAAATGGAAAAGATCTGAAAAATATGGAGGATAAAAATGGAAGAAATAAGAAATGAAGAGATCAAGTCCTTGGTAGACTGTGAGCCGCGCGAGCTTGCGGAGGCGATAGCAGAGATACTTGACGACAAAAAGGGAAATGACGTAAAGGTAATAGAGGTAGGAGAAAAGACGGTGATTGCGGATTATTTCGTGCTTGCAACGGGAAACACGTCAACGCACGTGCGCGCGCTTGCTGACGAGGTAGAGTATAAGATAGGCGAGCGCGGAGTAGAGCCGTTCAGACACGAGGGAAGACAGGGAAACTCGTGGCGCGTGCTCGACTATGCAAGCGTTATCGTCCACGTCTTTGACAGAGAGGCGAGAGACTTCTATAAGCTCGATAAGCTCTATACCGATTTTGAATAAAAGAAAATGCGACGCATGAAAAGTGCGCCGCATTTTTGATAAATTGCAATTTAGCGAATAGCCTTCTCCAGCGGAGAAGGGGGACGGCGTAAGCGGTGGATGAGGAGGTCGCCATTATGTTGTGCGCCACCGTGCTACCGGGGAATTTTTCTTGTGGCATAAGGTTTCTTGTGCAACGAAACAAGGTAACCAGAGGACGTGAAGTTCTTGAAAAAGCGACCTCCTCATCCACCGCTTACGCGGTCCCCCTTCCCCGCTGGGGAAGGCTTAACAAAAATTTGAAAAACAAAAGCCGCGATGCAAAAACATCATCGCGGCTTTGCTGATAATACTCGGCGCAAGGCTATATCAAACGTTCAAAAGCTCTTTTTCTATATCCGGAGCACAGCTTTTCTCATTCTTGATACTCTTGGTCACAAGGTAGAAAACAAATGAGATCAGAGCCGCAAGCAAGACAAAGCCGACTATGTAAATAATAAGGAATACAGCCCAGGGCAGAGCCTTTCTTATCTCGCTCAATATCGGCAGAGGGCAATTGTGATAAGGACTTATGTAGAAGAAATTGATCGTCCTGCCACCGATGACTGCGGGAGAGAGAGAGGCATTCAAAACAAGCGCAACTAAAATAAAACCGCCAAACACCGCAAGCCCCGAAACGAAGAACCTCTTTCCTAACCGAGCTCTTTGTCTTACCGCGATGAATGCGCCTGCCAGGACCTGTGCCCCGTGATGTACCATAGTCTGCACGCAGATGCCTATCGCGCGATCATCCTTGAGCTGATCGGGGTATATCATCACCATAAGACCTGCAAGAAAAACGAACGCTACCGAGAAGGACATAAAAGCATTCCTCACGCGCCCATCCTTGAGGAAGATTATCGGGGGCAGACAGAAAAGAATTGAGGAACAGAACTGGTAAGGTATATCATTGAGGTCATACTCCCATACCGCCCGACCGTCGATCGAAGAGAAGGGAGAGACTAACTGCTTGTAGCCCTCGAACAGCATAAGCGTTATCCAGAGGATGAGCAATATTTTTCTGAATCGCATATCTGAGCAGTTGTACTGCTTTATGCATAGGAGGGCGGTCGCGGCGACCGTCAGCGCGAGCATGATAATGTGAAAGAGACCGTAAGGAGCTTGGACGTCGGGCATCTCAATGCTCAAAAGCTCAACGAAGCGTTCAAAGGAATTCATATTTTGCCTCCCTTAAAAATGGATCAAAAGGACGTTTATCTTGAAAAAAGCATGCCGATTCCCTTAAAGATCAACCCGATCAGCAAAAGCGAGAGCAAAAAGAGCACCGAGATCGACAGAAATGCCGAAAGAATAAGCCCCAGTGACACCGCCGCGCCATTTATCGACTCAAGAGCCTCGGGAGAGATGAGATATACCACCCCGTCAACCAAGAAAAGCAGGATCGCAAGGAACAAAAACCCAAGAGAGCTGTTTTTGATGTCCGCGCCGCTCATCTCCATGTGCGAGGCGATCATGATCGCAAGAATGATGAACACCCACCCCTGCCACGAAGAAAAGGTATCCGCAGAGAAGACGGCAAGGATAGAATTCCATAAATATTCAAAGTATTCCGCTATCGGAAACGCAGTCATATCAATTTCCGCAAGAGCCTCGACCTCACCCATCACCGCGTCAAAGGAATGGGGAACGAGCAGAGCCATCAAAAGAAGGATGACCGCGCCTCCGAGGACGACGGGAGCCGTGCCGATAAAGAAATTACCTATCTGGTGATATACGTTTTTTTTGTTGTAGCTGTGGCTTACGTGACCGAGCGTACCGTCCTGCGAGTTTGGCGCGTAGAGCTTGACCTCAGTTATCCTGTGACCGAAGATAAGGCACATCAGAGCGTGACTGAGCTCGTGTATAGGCGTACCGACAATGCCCGTGACAAGCAGGATGCGAGGACCGTTTTTTGGCGCGAGAGCGCAGAATCCGCGGCGGAGAAGCGCGATAATAAGACCGAAAAGTGCGATAACCCCAACGGTCGCGATCAGCTGAAATACAAATCCTTTAATAAGCTCCATAACCGTCAGTCCTCCTTGAAGTCTTCGATAGCCTTGATATCGTTTCTCGTCAGCTTGTATTCAATATTCTTCTCGTCCTCGTGGTAGATAAGGAGCGAGCCGTAGGGCTTCTTTGCGTAGTCAAGGTCGCCAACGTAGTAGAAATCCGCATAGACCGCGATAACACTGTCGTCGATCTCAATGCCGTCAAAGACGAATTTTCTGTAATTGTACAAGGTCTTTTTCGCGCTTACCGTATCGCTCGCGAAAAATCTCTTATAGCTCACCGCCTCTTTCGTCTTACCGTCGTTGTCTGCCTTGTTTTCGGGCGTGAGGTCGTACATTACCGTGATCGTAACGTCGTAGACCTCCTCGTCGCGCGAGGGGATAGAGGGAAGAGAATAGTCCTGTGCAGTGTGCTTGAGCGTGCTGTTGTTGTACCTGAAAACAAACTGTATCTGGTCAATATCCCCGATTATCAAGGATTGAGTGATGGCAAAATAGCCGTAGTTGTTCTCGCCGCGAGTGTACTTGGACTGCTCCTGATAGTAGGTGTTAAGTCCGTCGCCCTTTTCCGCGTAAGCGTCGGCTAAGAGCGAGTTTGGAATGACGGTGTCCATCTCGCGCGGGTCGTTGTTGTTGTCAATTATTCTCCAGAGCAAAAGTATGACTATGGCGGCAATAACGAGGGTGCAGAGAGCCTTGAAAATAAATCCCGCTATGCGCCATTTGTATTTTGATCGAGCCATTTTTTCTCCTTGTTTTCTATCAATTTTTCATATTCTTGAGCTTATCAAGCGCGTTCTGGAGAATGATCTCCGCGGAGAGCGTGTCGATAACGCTTTTTCTTTTCTGACCGCGCGTGTCGGTCTCGTTGAGATAGCGCGAAGCCGCCATGGTGGTCATTCTCTCGTCGAGCATAACGATGGGGAGCTCGGAGAGCCCTGTGTTTGCGAGCTTCTCACCGAGAATTCCCGCAAATTTCTGAGCGTGCTCGGCTCTGGGACCAAGGCTTCCGTTCATATTGACGGGGAGACCGACAACGATGCCGCCCGTGATATTTCTCTCCTTGACGATCTCGGCGATCTTCTCGGCAGTCTTCTGCATACCTCCGACGCTGATCTGACCGATGCCCGAGGCGAGAAAGCGAGTCTTGTCGCATTCGGCGAGTCCCGTGCGCTTGTCACCGAAGTCAACACCGAGGATCTTACCGCTCGTATTTAAAAGTCTTTGCATATCCTTTTCCTTTTTTATAATTTTGTGTTAAAAAGCACTAATTTTACGTAATTTTACTTAATTTTTCATAATTCTTGAAAAAAACGTGATTTTCCCTTATGCCATAAGGGAATAACGCACCTCAAAGCTTGAATTCCGACGACGGTTGATGCGATGACCCACACTTAAAATTTGAATTCCGACGAGGTAAGCGAGATCAAAAGCTTAAGGCTGTCGGGCTGTTCTTTTGCCTCGTGAGCGGCTTTATTTCTGTGAATTTCACCGCATTTTGTACATTTATGAATGATTATATAGCCTTTTTTGGCATCCGTCACTACCTTGACAGGCTCCATCGGAGCGCGGCATTCGCACGCGCGGTCCCCGGGATTTATATCAACGTGAAGCGACCAAAGGCAATACGGGCAATGGTTTCTCGAGGTATATCCAAGCGGTTTCACCTCGCGGCCGCAGTGCGCGCAGATAAATCCGCTATCGTTTTTCGAAAATCTTTTTGTTTCCATCAATTCCTCCGGTGGCACAAACTATTTCATTTTAATTATATAACAAAAATCCACAAAAGTCAAGATATATATGAGGTTTGGATAAATTGCAATTTAACGAATAGCCTTCTCCAGCGGAGAAGGGGGACCACGAAGTGGTGGATGAGGAGGTCGCCATTAAGACGTTCGCCACGGTGGTTCTGTGGATTTTGTCTTGTGGCGCAAGGATTCTTTTGCAATGAAACAAGGCGATCAGAGGACGTGAAACCATTGGAAAAACGACCTCCTCATCCACCACTGCGTGGTCCCCCTTCCCCGCTGGGGAAGGCTTAACACACCGACAAATCTAAATTTGAAATATTAGCAAACAAAAGGGAAAACCCGTGGGTTTTCCCTTTTGCGTATTGAGTTTAGTCCTTCTTTAAGCTCTTCTTTGTGCCGTCGGGGTATTGGATGACGGTGCTATCGAGCTGGGCTCGGAAGTTCTTGCGGAACTCGGCGATATACTCGGCTCTGAGTCTGTCGCGGTCTGCAAGCTCTTCCTCTGTAAGCACCTCACCCGCTTTTACGCGGCGAGCGTACTCGTTGAGCTTTTTCGTTCTTTCGGTTACTATCTCTTCTGCCATGCTGTCAACCTCTGATGTTAAGACCAAGCTTGTAGGAGAGGTCCTTGATTATCTTGTTCGACACCTTATCAGCCTCTTCAACGGTGAGAGTTCTGTCGGATGCGCGGAGAGTTACACGGAAGGCTACGCTCTTCTTGCCCTCGCCGATCTTTTCGCCGCGGAACACGTCAAAGAGGGAGACACCCTCGCAAAGCTTGCCTGCCGCCTTTTCCATGACCTCCGCGATCGTTCCGACCTCAAGAGCCTCGTCACAGACGAAGGAGAAGTCACGCGAAACTGCGGGGAACTTGGGAAGGGGCTTGTAGTCGATAGTCATATCAGCCGCATCAAAGATAGCGTCGAAGGAGAGCTCTGCCGCGTAAACGGGGGTGTTTACATCGTAATTCTTTGCGGTCAAGGGATGGATCTGACCGAAGATTCCGAGCTCAACTCCGTCCTGTGTATAGATCTTTGCACATCTGCCGCTATGGTATGCCTTATCGTCGGCAAATGAGACGAACTTTGCCTTTTCGATGCCTGCTGACTCGAGGATGTTCTCGATAACTCCCTTAAGGCTATAGAAATCCTCATCCTTGCCGTAAGCGGCGAGGGTGATGACCTTATTTTCCAGAGGGAGAAGCTCGGGATCTTCGGAGGGAATATAGGTCGTTGCCATCTCGAAGAGGCGGACATCCTCGTTTGAGAAGTTGATATTTCTTGCAACTACCTCCATCATAGAGGGAAGAGCTACCGTTCTCATAACGCTTGTGTCCTCGCCGAGAGGGTTGGAGATAACTACGCTGCGACGAAGTGCGCTGTCCTCTGCCATTCTGATCTTGTCGTAGTACTTGGGGGAGATGAATGAGAAGGTCTGTATCTGGTCAAAGCCCATACCGTAAAGGAGATGCTCGCAATCTACCTCGTACTGCTGCTTGGGGGTTCTGCCGCCCTGTGTGGTCTCTGCGTAGATGCAGGTGGACTTGATCTTGTTGTAGCCGTAGATCCGGATGATCTCCTCTGCGATGTCCTGCATGCAGGTGAGGTCCGCGCGGAAGGAGGGAACTATGATGTTATCGCCCTCAATCTTGCATTCAAGTCGTTCGAGCACGCTGACCATATACTCGCGAGTAAGGTCTACGCCGAGGAACTTATTTATCTTTTCGACCTCGAGGGGAAGAACTACCGCTTCGGGCTTTGTGGGGTAAACGTCGATGAGACCGTCGACAACGTCACCTGCGCCGAGAAGCTGAACGAGCTCGCACGCGCGGAGGAGTCCTGCCATGCAGTTTTCGGGATCGAGACCCTTCTCAAAGCGAGAAGAGGACTCTGTTCTCATACCGTTCTTCTTTGCGGTAACGCGGACAGAGGGACCCGAGAAGCAAGCAGACTCGAATACGACTGTTGCGGTCGTGTCCTTGATCTCGCTGTTAGCTCCGCCCATTACACCTGCAAGTGCGCAGGGCTTCTTTTCGTCGCAAATTGCGAGCATTGTCGAGTCGAGCACGTGATCCTTGTCGTCGAGCGACTTGAAGAGCTCACCGTCAACAGCACGGCGGACGTTGATAGCAGAGCCGTCAAGCATAGCGTAGTCGAACGCGTGCATGGGCTGACCGTACTCAAGCATTACGTAGTTTGTGATATCAACGATGTTATTGATAGGACGCACACCTGCCGCGCGAAGTCTCATACGGAGCCAGAGGGGCGAGGGTGCGATCTTGACGTTCTTTACGACCTTTGCGGCATAACGGAAGCAGAGGTCGGGGTCGCTGATCTTGACCGAGAGGTAATTCTCGATCTTATCGCCGTCGTTTGCGTCTTTAACAACGGGTGCGGGGATATTGAGGGGCTTATCAAAGCTGATAGCCGTCTCGCGCGCAAGACCGATCACAGAGAGGCAATCGGGGCGGTTGGAGGTGATCTCAAACTCGACTACGGTATCGTCAAGAAGGAGAGCATCTTTGATATCCATTCCGACCTTATCCTCAAAGTCTTTACCGAGAATGAGGATTCCGTCTTCAATTGCTTCGGGCATATCGTGGAGCGTGAGGTTAAGCTCGGCGATAGAGCAGAGCATTCCGTTTGACTCGACTCCGCGGAGCTTACCTGCCTTGATGGTGATATCGCCCGGGAGGTGTGCTACGGGAATTGCCGCGGGGACGATATCGCCCTCGTGCACGTTCTGTGCGCCCGTTACTATCTGTGTTACCTCGTTTCCGATATTGACCCGGCAGATCCAGAGGTGGTCGGAGTCGGGGTGACGCTCCATTTTTTCGACCTTTGCAACTATTACGTTCGAGATGTCCTCGCCGAGAACCTCATAGCCCTCGACCTTTGATCCCGTGTCGGTCATTCTGTCGCAGTATTCCTTTGTGGAGATACCGTCTGTATTTGTGAAATCGTGAAGCCATTTAAGTGAAAGATTCATTATGTGGTACCTCCTTTTATCAGAATTGCTCGATGAATCTCACGTCATTTTCATAGAAATGACGGATATCACCGATGTGGTATTTAAGCATTGCTATTCTCTCAACGCCCATTCCGAACGCAAAACCGCTGTAGACCTCGGGGTCTATGCCGCAGTTACGAAGAACGTTGGGGTGCACCATTCCTGCACCGAGGATCTCTATCCAGCCTTCGCCCTTACAGAGTCTGCAGCCCTTACCTCCGCACATAAAGCATGAGATATCGACCTCGGCAGAGGGTTCTGTGAACGGGAAGTGGTGGGGACGGAAGCGGACCTTTGTGTCCTCTCCGAATTCCTGTCTTGCAAAGGTCTCGAGCATTCCCTTGAGGTCGCCCATTGTGATGCCCTTATCAACTACAAGGCCTTCCATCTGGTGAAAGAGGGGGGAGTGGGTCGCGTCCATAGCGTCGCTACGGTAAACGCGGCCGGGGGAGATTATGCGGATCGGGGGCTTCTGTACCTCCATGGTTCTCGCCTGAACGGGAGAGGTCTGGGAGCGGAGAAGTATCTTATCCGTGATGTAGAAGGTATCCTGCGTGTCGCGCGCGGGGTGATTCTCGGGGATGTTGAGCGCCTGGAAGTTGTAGTAGTCATACTCTACCTCGGGGCCCTCTGCGATGGAAAATCCCATACCGATGAATATCTCCTCCATGTCTCTCTGCACGAGAGTGAGGGGGTGGCGGTGACCGACCTTTGCCTTTTTACCGGGCACGGTGACGTCGAGCTTCTCAGCTACAAGCTGTGCGTCGAGTGCCGCATCCGCAAGGCTTGCCTTCTTTTCGGTAATTGCCGTTTCAATCTCGGCTCTTACCTCGTTTGCGATCTGACCTACTACGGGTCTTTCCTCGGGGGAGAGCTGTCCCATTCCGCGAAGAACTGCGGTGAGCTCGCCCTTTTTGCCGAGATATTTGATACGGAGCGCCTCAAGTGCGGCATCGTCCGTCTCGGGTGAGGCGATGGCTTCGAGAGCCTCTGCCTTTATGCGATTGAGTGTTTCTTTCATTTTTGAAATTCCTTTCAAATTTGTGTTTATGTTGATATTTTTTTAATCGGATTTATTGTTTCAAATTTTGATTTGGCGATGTGTTGCTATTGGACAAACGATTTAAATTACCGCTACGGCTACCAAACGCACGTCACTCACACACCGTAGGGGAGGCGCTTGCTCCTCCCGCTAACAAACGACTATTAAACCCTTATGGCTAAAGAAGAAACAAATGCTTTAGATCGGGAGGAGCAAGCCCCTCCCCTACGGATTTTAGGTCACGCTGGACCTATAGCCGTGAAGTAATCTAAAACTGTTTGTAATTTTCAAACACACCTATAAATTGCAATTTAACAAAAAATGAGTTCTTTTTCAAGAACTCATTTTTTTATTACTTTGCAATTTTTTATTCCGTAGTATTTGAACGCTTCGATAATCTCTTTGGTTATGACCTCTCCCGACACGGCTATCGGCACGGCGGGGGGACAGGACACACCGAGGCGCGCAAGTATTCTTCCCTCGCATTTTTCAACGGGCAAGATCTCAACGGGCGACACCGTCGCCTCTCTGATGCTCATCTTCCTCTCGGGAATTGCAAATTTCGGTGTTTCTGTCTCTATCTCGCACTTTTTCGGAATTGACAGGAACACCTCTTCAAGCTTTTCAAGCTCCAAATCTCTTATCTCGGGTGTGAACATCAAAACGAGATAATCAGAGTCAAAAAACTCGCACACGATTCCCTTTTCGTTCAATATCTCCGCTATTATCTGTCCGAAATATCCGTATTTTTTACATTCAAAAGTAAATTTGATGACCTCATCACCGTAAAAGCTGTAGCCTGCGTTGCAAAGTCTTTCCTTAAGTGCGGAAAGCTTCTCTGTCAGTGCGGCAAGCTTCTTTGCATATCCGTCGGCAATATACGCGTTCGTCTTATCAAGCGACTGCAATATAAGATAAGACGGGCTCGTTGATCCAAAGAGCGCAAGCGCGTCCTTTGCATTTTCCGAAAAAACACTCGGCGCGCCGTCCGATATATGCAGATACGCTCCACCCGTGAGGGTCGGCAGGGTCTTATGTGCCGAATCACAGCAAACGTCCGCACCGAGATCTATCGGATGCATCGACCTTGGCAAAAATCGCAGATACGCACCGTGCGCATTATCAACGCAAAGCAGAACATTGTGTCTGTGGCAGACTTCAGCTATCGCGCGGATATCCGAGATCTTCCCGAGATAATCGGGGCTTGTCAGATAGATCGCTGTCGGCTTTTTCGCCGCATTTTCAAGGTGATCTTCGAGCTTATTCGCATCTATTTCACAGGAAAGATAGCTTTTCTCCTCCCCCTCGAGCCACTCAACGTCAAGATCAAGCAAAGCCGCCGCGGAGATAAAGGTCTTGTGGCAATTTCTCGCCGCCCACACGCAGGGCTTCTCTCTCCTCTCTGCCGCAGAAAGACAGACAAGATACATCATAGCGCGGATGCACTGTGACGATCCCTCGGTCGAGTAGAAGGTCGTACATCCGAAAAGCTCGGATGCATTCTGCTCGCTCTCTCGGATTATCCCCTCGGCATCGTACAAGCTGTCCGCACCCACGATTTCGGTTATGTCACCGTCCTCGCAGCCGAGCAGGTCAACGCCCTTGTGCCCCGGCATGTGAAGTCTTGATGCGCCGCTTTCCTTGTATTTCTTTACGAAATCACAGATCGGTGTTCTCATTCTTCTCTTGTCGCACGGTCAACGGCGACCATAATTGCGCACTCCATTCTCTTCTTGAAGAGCTCGCATCCGCTCTTATACACGCCCGTCACCGAACCCGTTGAGTGATATGCGTTTGCCGCGCAACCGCCCGAGCAATAGAGTCTCGCCCAGCAATCGCGGCACTCGGGATGAGCGTAAACGTTACACGCGGCAAACTCACCCTGTATCTCCTTGTTGGTAACTCCGTCCCAGATGTTGCCGAGCTTGAACTTCTCCTCACCGACAAACTGGTGGCAGGGGTAAAGGTCACCCCAAGGAGTCACCGCCATGTATTCGGTGCCCGAGCCACAGCCCGAGATACGCTTGTAGATGCAAGGACCGCCCGTAAGGTCGATCATGTAGTGATAGAACGTAAAGGGCTTGCCCTCCCTATCCTTCTCAAGCATAAGGAACGCGAGCTCCTCATACTGCTTTTTGACTATCTCCATATCCTCTGCCGTAAGCTCCGAGGGGTCACCCGGGGCGCAGACCACAGGCTCCATACTCAGCTCATTGAAGCCGAGATCCAGCATTGTCTTTATATCATTTAGAAAATCGGGGTTTGCGTGCGTGAACGTGCCGCGCATATAGTAGTTCTTGCCGCCGCGCGCCTCAACGAATTTCTGGAACTTGGGAACTATCTTCTCCCAGCTGCCATTTCCCGCATAGTCAACGCGGAAACGGTCGTGGATCTCTTTGCGTCCGTCAAGGCTGAGAACAACGTTAGAGCACTCGCGGTTTGCAAAATCTATAACGTCGTCGTCAACGAGCACACCGTTTGTTGTGAGAGTAAAGCGGAAATTCTTTCCCTTCTCCTTCTCAATGCTGCGAGCATAAGCAACAAGCTGCTTTACAACGTCGAAATTCATAAGCGGCTCACCGCCGAAGAAGTCGACCTCAAGGTTTCTTCTCGTACCCGAGTTTTCAATGAGAAAATCAAGAGCACGTTTGCCGACCTCAAAGCTCATGACCGCTCTGTCACCGTGATATTTTCCCTGACTTGCAAAGCAATAGGAGCAGTTGAGGTTGCAGGTGTGCGCAATGTGCAGACAAAGTGCCTTGACCACTCCCGCGGTCTTTTCCTTGAGCTTGCCTGCCATGGGAGCAAAGTTATCGGGCGCAAAAAGTCTGCCCTCGTCACGAAGCTCTGCTATCTGGTCGTAGCATTCTTCAAGGTCGGCAACGGTGATATCCTCTATGCCTGCGAATTTTTCTGACATGAGAGAGATCAGCTCCTCGCGGCTCTTCTCTTCAAAGAGCGATATCATGTCATACGCGACCTCGTCGACTGCGTGCACCGAGCCCGAGCAGGTGTCAAGGACTATATTATATTCTCCAAGCTTATACTGATGTATCATATCTATTTATCCTTTTTAGTTTTCGTTATTCAAGATAAAACGCCGCCGAGCTCGGCGGCGTTTTATTTAAAGAATTACTTTTTCGAGCTCTCGCACTGCTGGTTAGCTATACCGCAGCTTGTCTTGCAAGCAGACTGGCAGGATGTCTGGCACTCGCCGCATCCACCGTTCTTTGCGCTGTCACAAAGGTTCTTTGTATTGATCGTCTTGATGTGCTTCATAATTAAGACCTCCGCAAATATTTTTAATTTACAAGTAATTATATCACACGCAAAACCAAAAGTCAATATATTTTAGCGTATTTTTGCCTCTTTTTTCGCTCTTTTTGAAAAATCCCTTGCAAAGAGCAAAAAATTGTGTTATACTAAATAAAAGTAAGTAAAAGGAGGAGGCCGTATGCGCATTCACGAATCGGGACAGATGTATCTTGAGACTATATACGTTTTGTCCAAAGAAAAAAGTCTTGTGCGAGCTATCGACGTGGGCGAGCATATGGGCTACTCAAAGCCGAGCGTCAGTCGCGCGATGGGAATTCTTAGAAAGGAAGAGCTTATCGAGGTCGACGAGAGCGGACACATTACACTCACCGACAAGGGCGAGAGCATTGCCAAAAGCATGTACGAGCGACACACGATACTCTCAAGGCTTTTGCGCTCGGTCGGAGTGAGCGAGGAGACCGCGACCGAGGATGCCTGCAAGATCGAGCACTGCATAAGTGAGGAGAGCTTTGAG
Organism: Eubacteriales bacterium; assembly: GCA_045132775.1. Classification (GTDB taxonomy): domain Bacteria; phylum Bacillota; class Clostridia; order Oscillospirales; family CAG-272; genus SVTX01. Next base: position 602 of record JBGUSX010000094.1, on the reverse strand, counting down.
GCAATAAAGAGGTTTGTTGAAATAAGGTTTGGCGAAGAGGGAGAGAGCAAATGATAAAGGCAACGAAAAAAGATACCGGCAGTGTTATTTATATGAGACTCAAAAAACACAACTGCCCCGTATGCGACAGACAGATGAAGGTCGTTAAAATGACCAAGGTGGTCAAGGCAAAAACAAAAGAGGCAGCAAATTTCGACTTCAAGGCATGCGATATAAACCTTGGCGAGAAGGTCAAATTCGTGTGGTACGAGTTCAAGTGCCGCGATTGCGGAAAGCAGTATACTGAGGCGGATATGCGCCGCCACGACAAGCTTGTCCGTCGCGAAGCGGCGGCTCAGAAAAGAGCCGACAAACGCGCAGCGCGTGCAGAGGCAAAAGAGGCTAAAAAAGCAGATAATAACGACTGAAATACATAAAGAAATACATAAAAGAGGAACGCGACAGCGTTCCTCTTTTGCTATTGTCAAATTTTGATTTGTCGAACGGTTTAAAATGTTTTTCACGGCTATAAATTTCCCTTATGGGTACGCTTTGCGTCCGTAGGGGAGGGGCTTGCCCCTCCCGCTTGATGAACGTCTATAAAACCTTTATGGTATAAGGCA
>JBGUSX010000093.1:0-6654 GCA_045132775.1 Eubacteriales bacterium | reverse complement strand
GAGAAAGTCTCGACACGCTGGCAGAGGTCGAAAAAGGTAGGTAGATTTTTCGTTTTTGCATTCGTCGGCGTACGAGGGTACGCCAGAGTGCAAAAACGGAAAAAGCAAGAAAGTACAAGGCATTCTCGATGAATGCCTTGTACTTATGTTCTATGTGTCGGTTTTTGCTGTTTGTTCCTTTGCCTTTTATTCCTTGCGGTCTAACAGCTTTTTCGACAGTCTGAAAATTGCGGATTTTTCCGCAATTTTTTTATACGTGTTGACATTAATAAATTAAAATGTTAAAATAACTTATAGTTTTTTTATGGAGAGTTCTTTAGGTGAGTATAAAAATTGGAAATACAGAATTGAAAAACGGTCTGTTTTTAGCCCCAATGGCAGGGTTTACCGACTATGCATTCAGGCGTATCTGCCGCGAGCACGGTGCTGAATACACGGTGAGTGAAATGGTTTCTGCCAAAGCCCTTTGCTACGAGCAGATCGGAAAGAAAACAGAATACAAGACCGCTCCGCTAGCGGAGGTAAAAACAGAGGAGATGCCGATGGCGATACAGCTTTTCGGCAGTGAGCCTGAGTTTGTCGCCGAGGCGGCAAGGATGATTGAGTGCGGAGAGTACAGAGGGTGTATATCCGAAACATCCCCCTCTGCGATAGACATAAATATGGGATGTCCGATGCACAAGATAGTCGGCAATGGCGAGGGAAGTGCTCTTATGAAAAATCCCCGTCTTGCTGCTGAAATCGTTAATGCGACTGTTAAGGCTTTGAAGCATACACCCGTTACAGTCAAGATACGCGCAGGATGGGACGACAGCTCAAAAAATGCGCCCGAGATGGCTAAGATGCTTGAGGATGCGGGTGCGTCTCTAATTTGCGTTCACGCGCGGACGAGAGAGCAGATGTACAATCCCGGTGTGGATATTTCCATTATAGAGAAAGTAAAAAATGCGGTATCGATACCCGTTGTAGGAAACGGAGACGTTTACTCTTTTGATGATGCTAAAAGAATGATCGATACTACCGGCTGCAACGGTATCATGGTCGGACGCGGTGCGCTTGGAAATCCTTGGATATTTGAAGAAATCGCCGCGCGAATGGGCGGAGAGGACTATACCGTGCCTACTTTGGCTGTAGCTATTGACACCTGTCTTTATCACGTTGAGCTGATGCGCAAAAGCAAGGGCGAGAGGGTTGCGAGTGCGGAGATAAAAAAGCACGCGGCACTCTATATCAAGGGTGTTCGCGGCGCGGCATCAATAAGAGATTCTATTATGAAAACATCCTCGACGACCGAGCTTGAGCAGATACTTCTTGATCTTAAGGCGAGAGGCGGTGACGAGATATGACAAGGCTTTTTGCCACTATTATTACTGACGACAAGCGTTTTGAACGCATGCTTAGTCTAGAGCTCTCCAGTCGCGGAGTTGAGATAGTGCACGGGGTTGATATAAACAAGTCCGACATTAAGAAGAGAAAGCTCTTTTCGATTGTAGATCTTGATTTCTGCCGCACTGACGACGTATCCGAGCTTGCACGGGAATCAGACGTTATTGGTTTTTCCCGATCATACAAAAATGAGCTTGGCAGTGCTGCTGAGTCTTGCAGGGCATTTCTGCACAGACCCTTTTTAACAGATGAGCTGATATCGGTACTCTTTGACGGTGTTGAGGTTCACAAAAAGAGAGAAAATGCTCCGTTGAAAATGAAAAAACACAGTTATCTCACCGTTGACGAGGTTGAGCGTTGCGCGGTGTTTGGAAATGAGCGCATAATGCTTACCGACTGTGAATACAGAGTTCTCTCTCTTCTGTGCGAGAAAAGAGGAGAGGCTGTGAGCAGAGAGGATATATCCGATCTTCTGGGGACGAGGGACAGCAATAACTGTGACGTTTATATTTGTATGCTCAGGCGAAAAATTGACAACCGACTTGGGCTAAAGCTTATTTCGACGATTCGAGGTAAGGGATATATGATCTCAAATTAAAAATAACTGCTTGCCATTCTTTCGGCAAGCAGTTATTTTTATGTTTTTGCAAGTAAAAGATCTTCGCGAAGGAGAATTTCTTTTTCGGAAAAGGGGATTCTTTTGCCGCAGACGAGCTGATAGGTTTCGTGTCCCTTACCTGCCAGGAGAACGTAGTCTCCGGGCTGTGCAATTTCATACGCTTTTTTTACCGCATCTGTTCTGTCTGCGATGCAGTATACTTCTTTTTCTGTCTCTCCTACGGCACGGCGGATGTCGGAAATTACGTTCATTGGGTCCTCGTTGTTGGGATTGTCTGACGTGATCACAATAACGTCCGCGTTGTCTCTTGCTACCTCGCCAAGCTCTGCGCGGCGCTCGAAGGTTCTGCCTCCGACGCTACCGAAAAGGCAGATGATCCTTTGGGGCTCGTATTCGCGGAGGGCATTTATTACTGCTTTGAGGCTGGCTCCGTTATGAGCGTAGTCAATGATGAAAAGAGAATCGGGCTTGGTTTCAAGCTTTACGGTCTCAAATCTGCCCGGCACCGAGAGAGTGGCGAGCTGCTTTATTGCCATAAGCGGTGTGATTCCAAGTCTTGAGCAAATCGCAATGACCAAAAGTGCATTCTCGACGCTATAAAGTCCCGGGACGGGGATAAATACTTCGAAAGGAGTTTTTTTGCCGATGTGGAGGTCGAAGGAAACTCCGGGGAGAATGCCGTTTTTGTTTTTGCGCGCGTTTGTGCTGTACAGGTCACATTTTTCGTTTCCTTGTGCCGAAGTTCTGATTATCTTGGGGCACTCGGTGCCTTCTGTCATATATTTACTGTCATCTGAGTCGGAATTAACTATGATACATTTTGTTCTATAGCTTGTGAACAGCTTTTTCTTGCAGGCTTTATAGTGCTCGATGTCGGGGTGCTCGTATCCGCCTATGTGGTCGCGGTAGAGATTGGTGAAAACGCAGGAGTCGAATTCGAGTCCGTGGATGCGGTCCTGCCAGAGCGCTTGTGACGAGACCTCCAAAAACACCGTTGTTACACCGTCGTTTATCATTTCGCGCAGAGTCTTCTGTAGCTCAAGGGCATCGGGGGTAGTGTTTGCTGTCTCATAGCTCTTACCGTTGTAATAGACTCCGTTTGTGCCTATGTATCCTGCGTTTATATTGCAATTTGATGCTATTTTATATGCGGATATCGCTACGGTGGTTTTGCCTTTGGTTCCTGTTATTCCGATGATCTTAAGCTCTTTTGAGGGATCGCCGTAGAATTTTACGGCGAGCTTATTGAGTGCCTCGGTCGAGCTTGGCGTTATGATCACTGCGGCATCGGAGGGGAGGTCGAGGGCTCTTTCTGCTATAAAAATTCTTGCGCCGTTGAGATAGGCACTGTAGGCATAAGCATGCCCGTCCGCAAGTGCTCCCGTTTTGCAGAAAAACGCGCAGGTTGGGGTTGCGTATTTTGAGTTATGGCAGAGAGTGAGGATCGTTCTTCTGCGCATTGGTGCAGGAATGTATGCTGACAGAACCTCGAGCTCGTTTATTATGTCGGTTATTTTCATTTTTTATTCCTTTGGTTTGTTTTCAAAGTATTTGTGTATTTCGTCTGCCGGGATTGTGATGTACATGCTTTCAAGCTCGTCTCTGTTTTTTGAAATAAAGTCCGCATAGCTTCTGCCGTATATCAGGATAGGGGTATAGTATTCGTGGATAGTGCCGGCAAAGTCTGAGATGGCTGTGAGCAAAAGCCTTTTGCTTTGAGGGAGCTTATGAAATGTGTATTTTAATCTCTTGATAGGTGAGAGCTTGTCAGCGAAAATGTGTATTTCTTTGCTTGTTTCTTTTCTGATGAGTTTTGCCGCTTTCAGTTCAGTTATGCCGTTTCCGAGTATTACGGGGATTGAATAGTCATTATCGAAATAGTTGATCATTTTCTCGCTCCGTTTGTTTTATAGATAGATTATAACACAGATTAAGGTTTTTTTCTACCGAAAATCAAAATTTTTTATTCTTTTGGTTGTTATTATTGAAAAATCGGTCGAAATGGTTTATAATACAGGCATAAAGCTTTTTGAGGTGTGAAATGAGAAGAGAAGATATATGCAAGATTTTTGCAAATATTCCCACGGTGAAGACCGACAGGTTGATATTGAGGAAGGTATGCGGCGATGACGTTGAGGATATGTACGAATACTCGTGTAATCCCGGTGTGACCGAATTCCTTACATGGTCGCCTCACCCTGACAAAATCTGTACTTTAGAGTATATAAGCTATCTTCAATCGCGTTACCGCACGGGTGATTTTTACGATTGGGCGGTCGTTGTCAAGGCTGATGGTAAGATGATTGGCACTTGCGGATTTACGCGATTTGATTATGCTAATAATTCTGCGGAGATAGGCTACGTGCTCAATCCCGATTATCATGGGCAGGGAATTGCAACAGAGGCGGTCAGAGAGATTTTGAAGTTTGGATTTGAACGGCTTAGTCTCAACCGTATTGAAGGGAAATACATGGTTGAAAACGGTGCTTCACGCAGAGTTATGGAAAAATGCGGAATGGTTTTCGAAGGCGTGAGGCGCGAGGGAATGCTGATCAAGGGAAGATATCGGAACGTTGGTGTTTGTTCGATTCTGAAAAAAGAATACGAGGAGAAGAAAGACAGTTTGCAAGAAAGGCAATGTATTTTGCAATAAAGGAAATTGAAATTGCTTTTTTGTTGTGTTAAAATGAGTTTGACGAAATGCTTTCGGAGGGCGGCTTATGAAAAAGTGCTACGGAGTGGATATTGAAAAGCAAAGAGTTGCATTGCTTAAGAGCGACGTTGCAAGGAAAATATATCTGCCGATAATTGAAAAGGCGGATAAGTCTATTGAAAAGACCTATCCTGCGCTTAAAATGAGCGAATTTATGATGTTCGACGAGACGGGAGATCTCGCGGTTTTTGAAAAGGGTTACTTTGAGAGAAGAAACGATTGCTCGTATATTCTTGTTGCGTATTGGCTGACCGAGGATGAAAAATACAGAAAGCCGCTTATTGATCTTATCTGCATGATGTGTGATGAATTCACTTGGTGCCTTCCTGCACACATTCATACCGATCCTCTGCCCGAAGGATATCTTTCAAGCTCGGGTGTTGTTGATCTTTTTGCAGCAGAAACGGCAAGATTACTTGCAGATGTATGTGACGTTGTTGGTGATAAGCTTCCTGATTTTATATACGAGCGTATTGCGTACGAAATCGATCACAGAATAACCAAGCCGCTTTTGAAATGGAAATTTTGGTGGCAGAGATGTACGCACAACTGGGCGGCTGTATGCGCCTCGGGAAGCGCACGTGCGGTTATCAAATTCGCCAAAGATGACGAAATAAAGGCTCTCATACCCATGTTTGAGACTTGTATGGAGCATTTTCTGTCGGGATACAAGGATGACGGATGCTGTCTTGAGGGATTTGCATATTGGAGATACGGCTTTGGATATTTTGTTATATACGCCGATTTGATGCTTGAATATACAAGTGGCAGAGTTAACTATTTTGAAAATGAGAAGGTCCGAAATATCGCGATGTTCCCGCAAAGAATAAGGATGGGCAAGGGAAAGACCGTGTGCTTTTCAGACGGTGTTAACGATTTTACTATCGGATCGGGCATAATCTGCTATTTACGTAAGCAGTACGGAGATGCGGTTCAGTACCCGAGCATTGAATATCTCGGGCACAAAGGCAACGTTTTTTCTATAAACGAGCTTTTGTGGTTTGATGCGGAATATAAGGAAGACGAGTTGAGTGATGCGACCGAGATTTTTGAAGATGCACAGTGGTATATAACTCGCCGCAAAAATTACAGTTTTGCCGCAAAGGGCGGTCACAATTATGAGCCGCACAACCATAACGACGTAGGAAGCTTTATGATAGTTGCATCGGATGACACGGTGCCGCTTGCGGATATAGGAGCTGAAAAGTACAGAAAAGAGACGTTTACGCTTGATACTAGATACAATTTGCTCAATCATGCGTCATGGGGGCACAGTGTGCCGATTATTAACGGTTGTGGCTATCAGGTCTACGGAAAGGGATATGAGGCGAAAAACGTTAGGTGCGGAGAAAATACGTTTTCACTTGATATTGAAGGCGCGTATGAAGCAGGGATAATTGAGAAGATCCACCGAGAGTTTGAGCTTTCTGATAAGTGCGTGGTTTTGAGGGATAGCTTCGAGTTTTCGGATAAAACCGAGTATGTGACCGAGAGGTTTGTTTCTTGGGATGAGCCCCAAATTGCCGCAGGTGTAGTTTCGGTGGGAAACGCAAGTGTCAACTTTGATGCGAATCGATATTCGGTTTCCTATTCAACCGCCACCTACAGATCACATAAAGGTAACGAGCCGGTTAAGGTCTATCTCATAGATTTCAATGGTAAGGATGAGAAGGAAAGCTGCTTTGAATTTGAATTTAAAATGAAATAAATCCAAAGTAATGAAAAAGGGAATCGAACCTGATTCACAATCTGCGCGGGCGCAGAATGTGGAGATCGGTTTCTCATGAGCACGTTGGGGATGCCAAAGGCTCCGACAGCGCAAGCGCGGTCGGAGCAGATGATGTGTGGGAATCGAACCTGATTCCAAATCTGCGCGGGCGCAGATTGTGGAGATTGGTTTCTCATAAGCCCGTTGGGGGGGGGGGGGGGGGGGGGG
>JBGUSX010000092.1:0-6567 GCA_045132775.1 Eubacteriales bacterium | reverse complement strand
ATCACACGATATTACACGATATTCACGATATCAGACGGTATTGCTAAAACTCCAAGAGATAACGAAAAGGCACCGAAAAGGTCCTGCATCTCAGGAGAGTACAGAATTGTACTTCGATTTAAAAAAGGCACTCACACAAAGTGGGTGCCTTTTGCGTTATCCCGGTCGAACCGAGGGAAGTCCGAGCATGAGGCTCGGACTTATCGGGCTAAAAACAGCCGCACAGGGCTGTTTTCTTAACGCCCTCACAGTTCACCAAGAGATAATTTCGACCTTTGGTCGAAACTTCAAAAAGCACTTCGCATCACGCGGAGTGCTTTTTGTTATCTCTTGGATGAACTGAGGTGCAATGAATTGCCCGATGGGCATGAATTGGCTTACGCCATGAATTGCACCTTCGGTGCATGAATTGCCTACGGCATTGAAGGAACAGGGCAATTCAATTCATGAAATCGCAGAGTTCAAATCATGAAGCCGTAGGCTTCAATTCATGACGGCTTGTCCGTCAATTCATCTTCAAAGAATACAAAGCCAAGATGGCTGAATCTATCGAACACGATTTGCTTTAATCAAAAAGGGCGGTTCAATTTGTAAAGAATTGAGCCGTCCTATTTACTTTTCACCGTTTTTATGGTATAATACAACTAATAGATAAACTTGAATTTGTAGGTGAAAATATTTCAATAAAAATGTGATTGAAAACTATTGCAAATTCATATAAAAAGGTGTATAATACAGTTACAACTGAACAAACGGGAGCTTGTATACAGGCTGAGAGGAAGGTGTGACCTTCGACCGAGAACCTGATTTGGATAATGCCAACGTAGGAATGCCCGACACACAGATGTTGGGAAGAACATAGAATTTACGGAAGCTATCCGAAGATGGCTTCCTTTTTGTTTGCTTGAATAATACGAAAGGAGATATTACAATATGAAAGGGCTAAAGAAAATGTTGCTTGGCATCGCTTTTTTGATGATTGCGTTAATGGGAGCAATTATGTACGAAGGTGATTTTGGGTATGTCTTGTTTATCATAGGTGTACCACTTGGATTGATATTTTGTGTTATCGGGTGCTATGACGAGCAGTTGTCAAACTTTTTCAAAAAGTACGCAAATGAAGAAAACGAAGAAAAGAAAGAGTAGTTTAAATTTCATCAAATTCCAATTTGTCGAGCTGAATAGGCGTTAAGCGTTGGTGTGATTTTGGTGCAAATTTGGTGCAACATTTTATCAAACGATACTCACGATGTTCACGATATCGCACGAAATCACACGATAAAGCTACGATATCAAACGATATTACACGATATTCACGATATCAAACGGTATTGCTAAAACTCAAAGAGATAATTTATTATTTCTTATATGCAAAAAGCTCTGCGATGCAGGGCTTTTTGTTTTTTTTTTAGCACCTCGATCATTGCAATACTGAAATCACCTCTAATATCAGCTATTCTAATTGACAAAACGCTCTTGGTGCAAATTTGATCAACATTTTATTCAAATGTGATTAGCGAATAGCAAAAATCCGACGGCGAGGTGCCGTCGGATTTTGTGTTTTGGTATTTTTGTGTTTTGGTATTTTTACGTTTCAAAACAGATTACTTAAGTTCGATAACGCTCTCGTCCCACTTTGCGGGTGCTTCGTAGCCGAGGAGGTTTACCATCGTTGCCGCTACGTTGGAAAGTCCGAAGCTACCGTTGTCTGCCTTTACGGTGTAGCTGTTCTTGGCATCGGTATTGTCGTAGATGATGCAGGGAACCTTATTGAGTGTATGGCTGGTCTTTGCCTTCATCTTGCCGTCCTTGCCTACCTTGGGCTGACCCGTTTTCTTATCCATTTCGAACATCTCATCCGCGTTTCCGTGGTCTGCGGTGATGAGTGCCACACCGCCGAGCTTATCTACTACTGCAAGAATTCTTCCGAGCTGGAGGTCGAGCGCTTCCATAGAGCATCTCGTTGCCGCGAGGCTTCCCGTGTGTCCTACCATGTCGCCGTTGGGGAAGTTTACTCTGTAATAGTCGTACGCGCCGCTCTCGAGTGCCTCGATGAGCTTATCGGTGATCTCTGCGCACTTCATCCAGGGTCTCTGCTCGAAGGGAACGACATCGGAGGGAACCTCTACGTATGTCTCGAGCTCGTCGGAGAATTTACCCGATTTATTTCCGTTCCAGAAGTAGGTTACGTGACCGTATTTCTGTGTCTCGGAGATAGCGTACTGCTTAACGCCTGTATTGGCGAGATATTCGCCCATTGTTTCGGTGATCTCGGGGGGATTTACGAGGTACTTTGAGGGGATGTGGAGGTCTCCGTCGTACTCGAGCATTCCTGCGTATACTACCTTGGGAACACGGACTCTGTCGAACTTATCAAAAGCGCCCTCGGGTGCGTCGAAGGTCTTGGAGATCTCGATGGAACGGTCGCCGCGGAAGTTGAAGAAGATGACGCTGTCGCCGTCCTCGATTGTTCCTACGGGCTTGCCGTTTTCAGCGATAACGAAGGGGGGGAGATCCTGGTCGATTACCTTGAGCTCTGCGCGGTAGGTCTCTACTGCCTCGTGTGCGTTTGCAAACTGGCGTCCCTCGCCGAGCACGTGGGTCTTCCAACCAAGCTCAACCATGGACCAATCTGCCTCATATCTGTCCATTGTGATCTTCATACGTCCGCCACCGCTTGCGATCTTGATATTGCAATTTGCATCGGAGAGAGAAGCGATATACTCCTCAAAGGGATCGATATACTCAAGCGCGCTGGTCTCGCCCACGTCACGTCCGTCGATAAGGATGTGGACGCGGATATTTGCAACGCCCTCTGCCTTCGCTTCGGCGAGCATTGCCTTAAGATGATCGATGTGCGAGTGTACGTTTCCGTCGGAGAAGAGTCCGAGGAAGTGGAGGGTGGATGCGTTAGCCTTTACGTTGCCAACGATTTCCTGCCAGGTGGAAGATGCGAACATCTTACCGCTTTCTATGCTTTGTGTTACGAGCTTTGCGCCCTGTGCGAAAACCTGACCTGCTCCAAGTGCATTATGACCGACCTCGCTATTACCCATATCGTCATCGGAGGGAAGTCCGACTGCGGTTCCGTGAGCCTTGAGTGCGACCATGGGATAGTTCGCCATAAGTGAGTCAAGATTAGGGGTGTATGCGGTTGCTACTGCGTTTGATACGGTGTTGGGGGCAAGTCCGACTCCGTCCATTACGATTGTGAGAACGGGACCCTTAACACCGCTGAAATTTGCTGATTTCTTAAGAGTAAGTGACATTTATATTTAATCCTCCATAAAAATATTCCAACCATTAGTATAAACTATTTTTCGTTCTATTTCAAGTGGAAAACAAAAATTTTACAAACAAAAAGCAGAAAACGGCAAAAACAACAATTTTGATGCGAAAAAATGGTATTTTTTAAAATAAATCAAATAAAATTCACAAAAAGTACTTGTTATCTTCTTTAATTGGTAGTATGATATATAATACGTGTTGCTGTGTAAAGGAGGCACTTATGTTCGGATATATACGCACAGACGTGCCTGAAATGCGCGTCAGGGAAAACGAATATTACCGCGCGGTATACTGCGGACTTTGCCGTGCGCAAGGCAAATGTACGGGTCAGTGCTCGCGCTTTACCTTGAATTACGATATAGTTTTCCTTGCTCTTTTACGTCTTGCGCTTGCAGGAGAGCAGGTGGAGATAAAGCGCGGAAGATGCATGGCTCATCCGCTCAAAAAGAGGGCTTACGTTGCTTTCTGCGAGCCCCTTGCTTATTCTGCGTATGCCGCGGCGATACTTACTCACGGAAAGATCGTTGACGACATTGCTGACGAGAAGGGCACCAAAAAGCTTAAAGCTCTGCTTGCAAGGCCTTTTTCCTCGGGAATGAGACGGCGAGCTTTAAAAGATTATTCCGAGCTTGACAAAAAGATATTTGACGGACTCAGGAGGCTTTCACAGATCGAAGAGCAGAGGCTCCAGACGGTCGATATCCCTGCAGATGCTTTTGGGGAGATACTTGCCGATATAGTCTCGTTCGGGCTTGAAGGAAGCGACGAAAAGATAATGCGCAAGATAGGAAGGCACATTGGTCGGTGGATATACATCGTAGATGCGGCGGATGATCTTTCGGAGGATATTAAGAAAAACAGATTTAACGCGTTTGCGTGTCTTTACAACGGTGAGATACCCGCTGAAGAGAGAGAGGCGGTCGCAAATTCCTTGCGGCTCGAGCTTCTTGCCGCAGAGCCTGCGTTTGATCTTATAGATTACAACGAGCTTTATGATATTAAGGCTATTGTTGAGAATATAATTTATCTGGGTATGCCAAATGCCGCCGAGAAGGCGCTTGGACTCAAGAGCTGTGACAGTAAAGAAAAAAAGTCGAAAGGAAATACAGATAATGGCTGAGTATAAGGATCCGTACAAGGTGTTGGGTGTAAATCCGACCGACAGTGACGACAAGATAAAGGACGCATACAGAAAGCTTGCGAGAAAGTATCATCCCGACAAGTATGCGGATGGAGACCTCAAGGAGCTTGCCGAAGAGAAGATGAAAGAGGTCAATGCCGCTTACGAGGAGATCCAGAAGATGCGCTCGGGCGGCGGTTCGTCGAGCAGTAACAATAGCTCCAATTCCTCCTATTCGGGCGGGTATAACTATGCCAACATTCGCCGCAATATAAATACGGGCAATATCGGTGCCGCTGAAGCCGAGCTTAACTCGGTGGATCAGGGAGACCGTGCTGCCGAATGGCACTACCTTATGGGTTGTGTGCTTATCAAGAAGGGATACTACGTTGATGCGCAGAGGATGATAAATACTGCGTGCAATATGGACCCCTCCAACTCCGAATACAGAGCCGCAAGAGACAGACTCAATATGCAAGCTCGCGGATACGGCGGAGGTTACCAGACAAGTCAGGCGAAGGGTTGCTCCGGCTGTGACGTTTGCTCGTCCTTGCTTTGCGCAGACTGTTGCTGTGAATGTATGGGCGGCGACCTTATTTCTTGCTGCTGATATAAGTGTGCAGACACTGAATTCAGCACTGTAGAAGAATATAAATTTATGCCGCGCGGACGGCAGAAGGGAGACTTATATGAGCCGCGGTGTATCTGAAAAAACTAAAAAGCTGACGCTGAGCGCAACGCTTGCGGCTATGGGAGTCGTTCTTCTTATAATCGGTGGTCTTATTGAGGTGCTTGATCTTTCTATGGCCGCGCTCGCCTCGTTTTTCTGCATTTTTGCGGTAATTGAGATGGGCAAGGGATATCCGTGGATGATCTTTGCCGCGACCGGAATTCTTTCTGTTATCATTATGCCGCAGGGACTTGGCGGATGGTTCTATCTTGTGTTTTTTGGATATTATCCTATTATCAAGGAAAGGCTTGAAAAGCTATTCAAGCCTGTTGCGTGGTTGCTCAAGCTCGTTGTATTTAACGTAGCGGTGACGGTATACGGCATCGTTTGTTATTTCTTGTTCTTCGGGCAGCTCAAGCAGCTTTTTGACGAGGTATCGGCTCTTATGGGCGGTATGAGCGTTGGTGCGGTAGTTATTCTTGTTGTATATGCCGTTCTGAATCTGATCTTCGTTGTGTACGACGTAGCTTTGACGAATCTTATCACGTTATATCTTGTGAAGCTTCGCAAGAAATTCAGGTTTCTGAAATAGGCGGAGGGGAAAATGCAAATAAAAGAAGAATGGTCGCGCACCGCGAGAATATACGGTGACGGGGCGGTCGAAAAGCTTTCTTTGGCAAAGGTTGCCGTTTTCGGAGTAGGCGGAGTAGGCGGATTTGCTTGCGAGGCTTTGGCGCGCGCAGGTGTAGGTGCCATTGATATTTTCGACAAGGACACTGTGTCTCTTTCAAATATCAACAGGCAGATCATTGCTCTTCATTCTACGGTAGGCAGGTCGAAGGTGGAGATAATGAAGGAGCGAATAGAGGACATAAATCCCGATTGCCGTGTGAATGCTTACAACATTTTCTATCTTCCCGAAAATGCGGATGAATACGATCTTTCGGGGTACGACTATATAGTTGATGCTGTTGACACTGTATCAGCGAAGCTTGAGATAATCAGTCGGGCATACCGACTTGACGTTCCCGTTATTTCTGCTATGGGTGCGGGCAACAAGACCGATCCTACGCTTTTTAAGGTGGCTGATATTAAAGAGACGTCCGTGTGTCCCTTGGCTCGCGTTATGCGCAGGGAGCTCAAGGCAAGAGGGATCAACAGCCTGAAGGTCGTTTATTCTACCGAGGCCGCGGTAGGTTTCGGTGAGAAGGATCCCGAGAGTGGAAAAATGTCGCCCGGAAGCTTGCCATTTGTGCCGTCGGTTATGGGATTGATAATTGCCGGAGAGGTAATTAAAGACATAATAAAGAAATAAAATTGCGGATTTTTCCGCAATTTTCAGCGTGTCGAGAAAGTCTCGACACGCTGGCAGAGGTCGAAAAAGGTAGGTAGATTTTTCGTTTTTGCATTCGTCGGCGTACGAGGGTACGCCAGAGTGCAAAAACGGAAAAAGCAAGAAAGTACAAGGCATTCTCGATGAATGCCTTGT
>JBGUSX010000091.1:0-41795 GCA_045132775.1 Eubacteriales bacterium | reverse complement strand
ACGTTTGCGAGCTTCTTGTGCTATAATATTCATGGGAAGTTCCTTTCTGATACGGTAATGTTTGTTGTGGTGACTACATTATACCATATCTTTAATGAACTTCCTATTCTTTTTGGTTCATATCATTTTAACACATACAGTAGAAAAATAATTTTTGTCCATTCAACCTTACAAATACATTATATCAAACCTAAAATAATATGTCTAGCAAGCGAACTTGGAAATTTGAAGTCGATTTTTGTCAATGATAGCTTGCAAAAATGAAAAAGTCGTCGGCACGTCCCTTTCTCACCGCGAAGTGTTTTCCCACCAACGAAAAAAGCCACCCTGTTGGGTGAAATAGAGAGATTCGAACTTAATTCCAAAATCCTCGCGGATTTTGGATGAAAGCTTCTCGAGTACGCTCCTTCTCGGCCACGCAAAAAGAGCACCCTGTTGGGTGAGGACGGAGAGATTTTCGCACAAAGCCGCTTGCGGCTTTGCTTGCACCGTTGCCTCCAACCAATCGCGCCGCCCTCACTGTTCGCTCGGTTGCGCTCTCGGGGAGGCTGCCACTCGAAAAATCTCCCTTTATCCGCCACCGGCGGCGGTCGATTTTTCTCCCTCTCTCACCGCGAAGCATTCCTTCACTTTCGAATCTCTCCTTCTCCGCCACGCAAAAAGAGCACCCTGTTGGGTGAAATAGAGAGATTCGAACTTAATTCCAAAATCCTCACGGATTTTGGAGGAAAGCTTCTCTGTACTCTCCTTCTCCGCCACGCAAAAAGAGCACCGGCAACGACGGAGAGATTTTCGCACAAAGCCGTGTGCGGCTTTGCTTGCACCGTTGCAACTAAGGGTTTTACCGTCGTTCGACCATAGGTCTCGCTCGGCAAAACCCAAGTTGCTGCCACTCGAAAAATCTCCCTTTATCCGCCACCGGCGGCGGTCGATTTTTCTCCCTCTCTCACCGCGAAGCATTCCTTCACTGTCGAAACTCTCCATCTCCGCCACGCAAAAAGAGCACCCTGTTGGGTGCTCTTTGCGTGGCGGAGAAGGAGAGATTCGAACTCTCGAACCGCTTTTGACGGTTACACGATTTCCAATCGTGCGCGCTCGACCAGCTACGCGACTTCTCCGTAATTGTTCGGCTCCAAAATATATTATTTATCGGCGACTAAAGTATCATACCACAAAAAAGGATATTTGTCAAGCCATTTTTGCAAAAAAGTTGAAATTGTTTTGAAAATCTATTGACAACGTTCATTCACCGTGATATACTACAGTAAATCAAAATAGAGGAGCGGCTTTCATGATAAACGCGGACGGGGACGTAGGTCTGCGCGGGAAAGGGGCAGCCGCCGAGAAGAGATACGTATCCCAAGCGATCTTATTCGGGCGCGACGAGAATATCGGCGCGACTGTCACCGTGAGCACGGTGGTGAGCTATTAAGATCGCACAAGGTGCGTTTTTATGCTGACTGCGGCTCGCCGCGGTCTTTTTTTGTTGAAAATAAATTTATATAAACTAAAAGGAGAAAAATATGGAAGGTACTTTATGGGCGTTTTTGCCCGCAGTTATCGCCATAGTCTTGGCGCTTCTCACAAAGCAGGTGTACGTTTCGCTCTTCCTCGGTATATTCGTGGGCGCGATGATGTACGCAGGCGGAGATCCGCTTAAGGCACTGTTCACGCTCTATCAGGTAATGAGCGAAAAGGTTGGAGGAAATACGCCGATCATCGTTTTCCTCGTGGTTCTCGGAATTCTGGTCGTTCTTCTGCAGAAATCGGGCGGAGCAAAGGCTTACGGCGATTGGGCAGGAAAGAAGATCAAGACACGCGGCGGAGCACTTGCCGCAACCGCAGGACTCGGATGCCTCATCTTCGTTGACGACTATTTCAACTGCCTCACGGTAGGCTCGGTAATGCGCCCCGTGACCGACAAATTCAAGATCTCTCGCTCAAAGCTTGCGTACATAATAGACGCAACGGCGGCACCCGTTTGCATCATCGCTCCGATTTCGAGCTGGGCGGCGGCAGTTGCCGGAGAGCTTGACGGAGACGGACTGATGGTGTTTATCAGCACCATTCCCTTTAACGTTTATGCGCTCCTCACTCTTGTAATGGTGTTCACCCTCTGCTTTTTGAAGTTTGACTTCGGCAAAATGAAGAAGAACGAGCAGATCGCAGAATCGACAGGCGACCTATTCGCAGGAGAGACCGAGGGAGCAGACGACGGCACGGAGATAGCCTCCAACCCCAAGGGCAAGGTTCGTCACCTTACCATTCCCGTGCTCGTGCTTATCGCGTGTTGCATCGGCGGAATGCTCTATACCGGCTTTTTCTATAACTGGGATACAGGTCTTATCGGAACCGAGCTCCAGAGCGCAAACGTTATCGAGGCATTCTCAAACTGCGATGCGGGAATGTCCCTTGCAATCGGCTCTACCGTCGCACTGGTGATTATTTCGATCTACTATATGATCGCTCGCGTTGTCTCCTTCAAGGAGATCACATCCAGCTTCACAGACGGATTCAAGGCAATGGTCCCCGCCATCCTCATCCTCACGTTCGCGTGGTCTATATCGGGAATCATGGGAGCAAAGGGCGGATACCTCGACGCACAGGCATTTGTTGAGACCAACCTTGCAAACAGTAACTTCCCGCAGTTCCTCTTCCCTGCTATATTCTTCCTGCTTGCAGGCGGAATCGCATTTGCAACGGGAACCAGCTGGGGAACCTTCGGTGTCCTTGTTCCGATCGCGGTCACCATTCTCGGCGGAAGCGGAACGATGGCAATACTTACCGTATCTGCAACGCTTGGCGGTGCGGTGTTCGGCGACCACATATCACCCATTTCGGACACAACTATTCTGGCATCAGCAGGTGCACAGTGTAACCACGTTGACCACGTAAATACCCAGCTTCCTTATGCTGCACTTGTCGCAGGTATCGCGGCAGTCTCATACGTTGTTGCAGGACTCTGCGCAACACTCGGAAGCGTACTGAGCTGTATCATTATGTGGGTAGCGGCACTCGCACTCTTCGCCCTCGCCGTGTTCACAATCAAAATGCTCTCGGCAAAGAAAGAGAAATAAAAAGCAATAACAAACAAACTGCAATTTATCGAATAGCCTTCTCCAGCGGAGAAGGGGGACCACGAAGTGGTGGATGAGGAGGTCGCCATTAGGACGCGCGCCACGGGTGTATTGTGGATTTTATCTTGTGTCACAAGGTTTCTTTTGCAACGAAACAAGGTAATCAAAAGACGTGAAGCCCTTGAAAGAGCGACCTCCTCATCCACCGCTTACGCGGTCCCCCTTCCCCGCTGGGGAAGGCTTAACACACCGACAAATCAAAATTCAAAATCCATCGCGGGAATATTGTCCTAAAGGCAACAATTCCCGCGATATTTTTGTTGACAAACGAAAAAATGAGTTGTATAATAAAAACAGTTATCCGACAAAAAGCGTCGGTGTTTGACAAAAACAAGGAGAAACAAAATGAAAAACTTTTTTCCCGAATTTAAAAAGTTCATAACCCGCGGAAATGTAATCGATATGTCCGTCGGTGTTATCGTCGGCGGCGCGTTCACCGCGATCGTCAACGGCATGGGTAACTTTATCCTCAAGCCGATAGTAAACGCTCTCCTCGCGCTCATCTTCGGCGCAAATTCTCTCAGTGAGGTCTTCACCTTCCTGAAGACCGCGTACAAGGACGTAGTCGATGAAGCGGGAGTTGTGATCGGTCAGGAGATCGACCTTGCAAACTCTATCTACATAGATTGGGGCTCATTCATCAACGCGGTTCTCAACTTCTTCATCACCGCATTCGTGCTCTTCACCATCGTAAAGATAATCAACAAAATGAGAGAGGAGCACAACGAGCTTGAAAAGAAGAAGCTCAGCCGCGCACAGAGAAAGGAGCTCCGCGCGAATGGCATAAAGCTCCACGACAGAGAGGCGATCAAGGCATATTTTGCCGAGAAGCAGAGACTTGCAGACGAGGCGGCGGCAGCAGAAGCGGCAGCGGCAGCCGAGGCGGCAAGACTCGACCGCGAAGCCAACCCCACCACCGAGGACCTCCTCAAAATGATCCTCGCAGAGCTTAAGAATAAATAATCAAACAAAGATCCCGACGGATTTCCGTCGGGATCGTCTTTTATTTGCAGAATTCTCTTCCCAACCTATCAAGACAAATGATCTTCTCAATAAAGTTGTTCTGTGTAAAGTAGTAGTGGTTGCTCGCCTCGTAACCGATCCTTGCATCCTCCGCCGCGAGGGCATAGAGGCGGCGCGTAAGACTTCCCTCCTCGCAGAGAAGCGCGGGGATCTCGTCTTGTTTGCCCTCGTCACGCGCGACGTTATATCTCGTCTGCACCGCCATACTCTTGATATTCACGTAAACGACCTCAGCAAAACGGCATAGCTCGCGGAAGGTCTCGTTTCCGTCGAGAGACAAGATCAGATCAAGACCCTGTTTCCATTCATCAAGCAAGGAGTCAAGCAGCGCGAGAAAATCCTCGACCGAGTACGTACCCCTCCACGCATTGTAATCGTCGTGTGCGTAGGTCACCATCGTCGCGGCATACCCCGTCTGCTCCTTGTAGAGCAGATTTGATGCCCCAAGCTCCTGCGCACCCTGGTAAAGAGTTCCTATCGTGTGCGGATAATATCTGAATCCGCGCGAGAAATGTGTTACCGCGCGCTTTACGTCCGTCGCTCTGTCTCCGAAATGCTCGCACAGCCAAGTGTCGTAATCAAAATCTCCCTCAAAGAACCTGTCGACGAGATCGAGAGACGGGGTTGGATAACCTCCGACCGTCCAGGACAGCATAAGACCGCCCACCCCGAGCTCCTTTAGGTTCTGCATGTGCTCAATTATCAACTCAAATACGGGAACGTAAGGCACTACCGCAAACTCCCAGGAGCTGTTGATCTGCACCTTTGCCATTACCTTGTGACCGATCTTTTTTGCAAAGGAGAGAGATCTTTTAGTCTCCTCGCAAGGACCTATCTTGCTAAGCGCATATTCCTTGACCTCAACGCGCTCGCCATTGATAATGACGCCGCCCATCTCGCTGACCGAAAGGATATCTATGCGCTTATCCATGCGCTCGATTCCTTCAAGCAGCTCCTCCTCGCTCCACTCGTAAGGCTTGGTCCAGGACCAGAGGTTTGCCAGGACACGTGTTTTTGCGCCTGCATCGGATACCGCGCGCTGAATTATGTTGTTTATCTCGGGTACCACGTCAACGTGGCGCAGATGCGAGCAGTAAGGGCAGGTGTTGTTCGTTCGCGAATGACAGTTGGTCATATTCTCCGACATCGTGATCGTTATAATTCCCGCAAGCTCGGGTACCGCCTCTGCAAGCGAGCGAACGGCACCGTACAGATAGTCCTGCACCTCCTTGTGCGTGGTGCAGAGACTCCACGTGTCGTTAAAGAAGCGTCCCTTCAGCCTCTCTGTCCTTTCTGTGAGCTGGTGCTCGGACACGCCGCGCGGCTCGTTGAAATAAAGATAGACCCCTATGCCGTATTTTGCGCACTTTTCAATTATCTTTTTAAGATTCTCCCGTCTTTGCTCATACCCCTCGTCAAGCCCCTCGACAAACGGATAAGGCGAGAGCTTGGACAAAACGCCCTGCATCCAGAGCCCGTTGACACCGACCGCCTGCAAGCGTTCAAGCATCTCGTCCGGAACTATCTCGTCACCTTCAAGAAAGGTGTCGCCGTAAAGCATCGAGTAGCTGTAAACTATCTTGTCAAATCCACTGTCCCCCGAGCTCCTCTCGCGCCTGATCGCCTCTGTCTTGTAAAACTCAAAGGGCTTTGCATAATCCGCAATAAATTCCTTTTTTACAAGCTCTGCAAGTCGCTCGGTCTCTTTTCTCTCCTCTTCTGTGAGCGGAGAATACCTTATCTCGTCCGCCCGAGCTTTGTAGGATCCCAACTTGATTGCGAGAAAATCATCCTCTTTGAGACAGTACGCAAGCTCGCCCTCGCTCATCTCAAGGAGCTCAAGTAACTGCGAATAAGGCAAAAGATGCCAGTTGTTCTTGATAATGTTGATATACCCAAGCCTTCTCCAGTTCGGGTCATACTTGATTCCCGCAATTCCGAGCCTCTCCGCCTCGCGTCTGACGGTCTGTGCATCAGTCCCGAGAACAGCGGCAAGCTTTTCGTCGGACACAAGACCCAAGTTTCGCAAAAGGACGGTCTGCCACGCGGTCGGTGTGTAGAGATCGAGCTTTTTCTTGTCTTTAATTACAGGAAGCATTTTTCTCCCCTCCGTGATTTATTCGATCGAAAGTACCTTGTAGCCCTGATCCTCGACAGTGTTCTTGAGTATCGTGTCGTCAATACCTTTGGCAAGAGTGACAACGGCGAGTCCCGTCTCGTGCGAGACCTCTGCAAGCTCTACCGCCTCAAGTGCCTCGAGTACCTTTTTAACACGTCCCGAGCAGTGAGGACACATCATTCCTTCAATTTTAAGAGTCTTTTTCATCTTTTTCTTTCCTTTCTTATCAGTTTCAGATTTTATTTTCTTCAAGCCCGAAGACTTGTCAAGATCGATAAGATTTAGCCTGAGCGCATTCATGACCACGCAAAAGCTCGAAAGCGACATCGCCGCCGCGCCGAACATAGGACTCAGCTCCCAGCCTGTAAGAGGGATCCAGACCCCTGCCGCGAGCGGAATGCCCACAACGTTGTAAATAAATGCCCAAAACAGATTTTCGTAAATGTTTTTAAGCGTCTTTCTTCCGAGTCTTACCGCCCGTGAAAGATCGGACAGATGGCTGTTCATAAGCACCGCGTCCGCGGATTCGATCGCCACGTCGGTACCCGCACCGATCGCCACTCCAACGTCCGCCACCGCGAGCGCAGGCGCATCGTTTATGCCATCGCCGACCATGATAACGCGGTGTCCCTCTCCCTGCAGCTTTTGGATTTCTTTCGCCTTTTGCTCGGGCAAAAGCTCAGGGATAACACCGTCGACTCCCGCAAGCTTTCCTATCGCCGCGGCGGTACGCGAATTGTCGCCCGTCAGCATCAGAGTCTTTATTCCCATTGCGCGAAGTTTTGCAATAGCACTTGCGGAATCCTCTTTTATTGTGTCCGCGATCGCAATAATTCCAAGGAATTTTTCTCCGCGGCAGAAATACGTCGCGGTCTTTCCCTGTTCCTCGAGCGTGGCGGCAAACGACACGGCATTGTCATTCACAGAACATACCTCGCGGATAAATCCAAGCTTTCCTCCGCGCAATCTCTCGCCGCCAAGCTCCGCCTCGATTCCACTGCCCGATATCGCCTTAAATCCGTCAATATCGAGAGCATTTATCGCCTTTCCTTGGGCAAATCTCACGACAGCCTTTCCAAGCGGATGCTCACTCATGCCCTCAAGCGAATACGCGACCGATAAAAGCTCATTTTCGTCGGCACCGTCCGCCGCCTTCACATCCGTGACGGTCATCTCGCCCTTTGTAACGGTACCCGTTTTGTCAAGCACGACGATATCCGCCCTGCCCGTAGCCTCAAGCGCGCTCGCGCTCTTGAAGAGAATACCCTGCCTTGCTCCCTTTCCGCTTCCGACCATTATCGCAACGGGAGTTGCAAGACCGAGCGCGCACGGGCAACTGATAACAAGCACCGATATCGCGCGCGAGAGCGAAATGCCGATCTCGCCGCCCGACACGATCATCCAGACCGTGACCGTAACGGCGGCAATACCGAGCACCACAGGCACGAAGATTCCCGAGACCTTGTCCGCCGCACGCGCAATAGGTGCCTTTGAAGCGGTCGCATCGCTGACTATCTTGATGATCTGGGACAGCGTCGTGTCCTCGCCAACGCGAGTCGCCTCACAACGCAAAAATCCCGAAAGATTTATCGTTCCTGCACTCACGTGAGCTCCCGTGGCCTTGTCAACAGGCATGCTCTCGCCCGTAAGCGCCGATTCGTCGACAGAAGATCCGCCCTCGATCACGACTCCGTCCACGGGAATGCTCTCGCCGGGACGAACGATAAATACGTCGCCCATTCTGACGCTTGACGCATCGACCACTTCTTCCTCCCCGTCCCTTATCACAGTCGCCGTCTTTGGCGAAAGATCGATAAGCGCGCGCAAGGAACGCGTGGTCCTTCCCTTCGAGACCGACTCAAGCAGCTTTCCGACGGTTATGAGCACCAAAATCATCGCCGCGGACTCGAAATAAAGCCCGTGAAGATGGTGTGCGGCAGCGGAAGCTCCCCATCTCAGCTGAAGATCGGTCATTGCAAATACAAGGCATACGCTATATATAAACGAAGCACCCGACCCGAGAGACACGAGAGTGTCCATATTGGGCGCACCGTGAATGATGCCTCGAAATCCGTTAATAAAGAACTTTTGATTGATAACAAGTATTATAGCGGACAGAATAAGCTCTGAAAGCGCTATGGATATCGGATTTCCCACAAAATATGCAGGCATCGGCGCGTCCCACATAACGTGACCCATCGATATATACATAAGTGTCGCAAGGAATACCCCCGACACGCAAAGCCGCCATATTATAGCCTTTGTCGCGCGTCTTTCCGCATCATCTCCGCGCGAGTCACCCTTGACCGCGCCATTTGCACCACCCGCGCCGCCTGTACCACCGCCTGTGCCGCCGTCGAGCTCCGCGCCGTATCCTGCAGAGACCACCGCACCGATTATCTCGCTGTCATCGACACTGCCCTCGATCACCATCGAGTTTGTCAGTAAGTTGACCGCACAGGATTCAACACCCTCGAGAGCCGAGACCGCCTTTTCCACCCTCGCGGAGCACGCGGCACAGCTCATTCCCGTTACTTTGTATTTTCTCATTTTTCACCTCTAATAAATGGGATGTCTCGATCCCGTTGTTATATAAAACTTCAAATTTTGATTTATCGGTGAGTTACTATTGAACAAACGATTTAAAATAAAGTCTCGTATACATGATGCGCGTTATCTTCAAACCGTAGGGGAGGAGCTTGCTCCTCCCGATCTAAAGCATTTGTTTCTTCTTTAGCCATAAGGGTTTAATAGTCGTTTATTAGCGGGAGGAGCAAGCGCCTCCCCTACGGTTTTAAAGTGACGTTTGGTTTATAGACGTGAAGTTATTTTAAGCCGTTTGCAAATTTCAAACACACCGCTAAATTGCAATTTATTTAATCAACTTCCCCAAAAGCGCAATAAGCTCATCGGTCTTTTCGGTATTACCCTCTTTAATATCCTCCGCGACGCAGGAATTGATATGCGCGGAAAGAAGCTCCTTGTTAAAGGACGCAAGCGCCGCATTTACCGCCGCGACCTGCGTGATAATATCCGCGCAGTAAGCGTCGCGTTCGACCATACCCTTGATGCCGCGTATCTGCCCCTCGATCCGACTTAACCTGTTGAGCAATAGCTTTTTCTCGCCCTCATCTCTTATCTTTGTTTTTTCACAACAACATTCCATCAATACTGTACCCCTTAATATACTTTTTCACTATTCACTCTTACCTTTACCCTGATTATATACCCCCGAGGGGTATTTGTCAAGGGATATGTTTTAAAATTTTAAGAGAAAATATAAAAACAGAGACAACCCTCCAAAGCCG
The DNA here is from genome assembly GCA_045132775.1 of Eubacteriales bacterium. Classification (GTDB taxonomy): domain Bacteria; phylum Bacillota; class Clostridia; order Oscillospirales; family CAG-272; genus SVTX01. The sequence goes on along the minus strand of JBGUSX010000091.1, from coordinate 32,208 downwards.
AAAGGTTGTCTCCTTTGTTTTAATAAGAGCTTATCGGAATATTCTCGTCGTCGTGCCCTTTTTTGATAGCACGAATTTCTACATAATAACTGTAATTGTCATTTACCTTTACAAGCACGCGGTCACCGACCTTGCGCCCAAGCAAAGCCTTGCCGAGAGGCGACTCCTTTGAGAGATATCCCTTGAGAACGTCCTGACGGAGAGTGGTAACTATCTGTCTCTCCTCCTCTTCCTCGTCCTCCTCGACGTAGTAGGTCACCGTGTCGAAAAGACAGACCGCATCCGCCTTTTTCTCGACCTTTATCACCTTCGCCGTCTCGATCATCTTCTTGAGATAGCGAATTCGGCTTTCGTTGGCATTTTTTTCGCGTTTAGCCTCCTTGTACTCGGCATTTTCGCTGAGGTCGCCGTACTCGCGCGTCCTCTGAACCTCCGCAAGAAGCTGAGGACGAAGCACGCACATGCGGTAATCGACCTCCTCCTGCATCTTTTTTATATCAACCAGAGTTAATTCGTCATGCATAGATTTTACCTTCGTTTCTATATGTTATTGTTTCAATTTTTGATTTATCTAGGAGGGACGCGTGCCTTCGTAAGCACAGACTCCGCCTTCGGCTCCGCTAGTGCGGCGAAAGCCTGCAAAGCAGGCTTTCGCCATAAGCGAGTCGCTTTTTGGAAAAAAGCTTGGCAAAACTTTCAATACGCTTCGCACATAAATTCAGATGCGTCTCACCAAAAAAGATACACAAAAAACTCAGCGCGAAGCCTGTTTGTCCGCATCCCATGCAATACCGTGGAGATTAGTATCAACTGTTAAATTTATAATATTTACAAGTCTTTCTCTACCTATGCTCGCTATAGGCGAGCGGAGGAGAGGGGGATCCTTAAGGGGGAGAGGATTGCAAAAAGCTCGGCATTAACAAAAGGTTTAATTTCGCTAACAATTTGCCGAGATTTGAAGCACCTCTTCCCCTTGAGCGGCGTTTCTTTGGTTCGTTTCTTGCCGACGCGGGCAAGAAATGAACATAAAGAAAAATTGCAATTTAATAACTCATCTTCGTGAGCTTTTCAAGTGTTTTTTGGAATCCCTCGGGCAAATCGCACTCAAAATGCATCAATTCGCGCGTTCTCGGGTGAATAAGCTCCAATTCCTTTGCGTGTAAGCATTGCCCCGATATTATCGAGCCGCTCGTCGCCTCAAATTTAGTTCCCTGACCTCCGTAAACACCGTCACCGAGCAGAGGATGTCCAATGCTCGCCAGATGCACCCTTATCTGATGCGTCCTGCCGGTCTCAAGCTTGCACTTTACGTATGTGAACCTGCCCGTCGGAGTCGCATAACGTTCGATAACCTCATAGTGCGTTATCGCCTCGCGCGCCGTCCTTGACGGATCGGTGACTATCGCCATCTTTTTGCGGTCTGTCGGATGTCTGCCAATCGGCTTGTTTACCGTGCCCGCATCATCTTTGATGTTGCCTACCGCTATCGCGTGATAAACACGGCTTACCGTGTGGGTTTTGAGCTGCTCTGAAAGGCTCAGGTGCGCCTCGTCATTCTTCGCAACGACCAAAAGCCCCGACGTGTCCTTATCGATCCTGTGAACGATACCGGGTCTTATCACACCGCCGATTCCCGAAAGAGAATCCTTGCAGTGATAAAGCAGAGCGTTGACAAGCGTGCCCGTGTATATGCCTGTCGCGGGATGAACTATCATTCCCTTCGGCTTGTTTATTACAATGATGTCGCTATCCTCGTAAATAATATCAAGCGGAATATTCTCGGGCAAAGCCTCATCAGCCTCGGGCTCGGGGAAAACTACCTCAACCGAGTCACCTTTGCGGAGCTTGTAGTTTTTTGCAACACCTTTACCTTTTACCGTGACCGCCCCGCCCTCTAGCAGCTTTGCTACCAAGGAGCGCGAAAGCGAGGTCTTGTCAACGATGAATCTGTCAATTCTCTCGCCAACGTATTCGTCTGTGACCTCAAACGTCGCGGTGTTTTCAAGCTCCGAGGGCTCGGAGGTGTTCTCGGTAAAAATGTCCTTATTCATCATCGCCACCGACCGCGTCCTCACTCGCGCTTTCAGTCTCGGCAGCCTTCTTTGCCTTCTCCGCCTTTGTTTCTCTGACTATGTCAAGAATGAGCCAGAGCGCAAGAAGTCCGGCACCGATGCAAACACAGGAATCCGCGATATTGAATACCCACATCCATATCTTCGGGAATGCGCAGAAATCAATAAAATCAATAACGTAGCCAAGAGCCACGCGGTCGATCATGTTTCCAACGCCTCCGCCCGTGATAAGAATGAGCGAGGACAAAAGGAGCTTGTCCTGCGGCTTTTTCCAGAACAGATAAACGAGTATTCCGATTATTGCAACGGTGGAAAGCACCATGAAGACCCACCTGTGCTCGTCCATCGAGCCGAAAGCCGCACCGTCGTTTTGAATATAGGTGAAGCGAAGCACCCCGGGAATGATATCCACCGACTCGTGCAGACCCATATTCGCCACGACCAGATATTTACTCAACTGATCGAGCCCGACCGCCGCGACCATAAGCACGACCGAAATAATTATCGCTGTCATCTTCAAAAATCCTTTATCTTTTATATTTGGGAAAGTTCTTGAAAGGGTTGGGGGTACGGGGGAAGGGAGAAACTTCTTCCAAGAAGTTTTCCCTTCCCCCGTAATACCAATCATTTAAAGAAGTATCTTTCTACATCTCTCGCAGAGGAAGCCGCCCTCGTCGTCGGTCACGCCCTCGGTGGAGTAGGACCAGCAGCGGCCGCACTTGCAACCGTCTGCATTCTCGACCTTAACGGCAATTCCCGTCTGAGTCTCTGTGAACGCACCCTCGGGAGCCTCGCCGCAAACAACGCTCGCGCCGGAGGTGATGTAAGTCTCGGCAAGCTTGTCAGCAAACGCACTGAGAGCCGCATAAGCCTCCTTGTCGGTGGTGTAAACGGTGACCTTCGCGTCAAGAGACTTGCCTATCATCTTCTCCGCACGCGCAAGCTCAAGAGCCTTCATAATGTCGTCACGGTACTCAAAGAGCTTGTCCCACTTTGAAGTCAGTGCACTTGTCTCGTCAGCGAATGCCTTGCTGTATCTGGGCATATCGTTGAGGAATACGCTCTCGACCTTGTCGCTTGCCTCGTGAGGCATAGCCTTCCAGATCTCCTCTGCAGTAAAGGAGATCACGGGAGCGAGAAGCCTTACGATAACGCTAAGCACGTGATAGAGCGCGCTCTGACCGCTTCTTCTTGCGGCACTGTCCGCCTTCTCAACGTAGAGGCGGTCCTTGGTGATATCGATGTAAAGCTTTGAAAGCTCGATAGTGCAGAACTTGTTGATAGCGTGGTAAACGATGTGGAACTCGTACTCATCGTAAGCATCAAGGCAAAGCTTTACGAGATTGTTGGTCTCTGCCACGATCCACTGATCTATCTCAAGCATATCGTCAAACGCGACCATATCGGTGTTGGGATCAAAGTCGCCAAGGTTCGCCATCATGATGCGCGCGGTGTTTCTGATCTTTCTGTATGACTCGGAGAGCTGCTTGAATATGTTTTCGGAGCAGCGCACGTCAGCGTGATAGTCGCTGGATGCCGCCCAGAGACGAACGAGCTCCGCGCCGTACTTTTTAACGATGTCATCGGGGCTTATCGAGTTACCGAGAGACTTGTGCATAGCCTTGCCCTCTCCGTCAACTACCCAACCGTGAGTAAGAACTGCCTTGAAGGGAGCCTTTGCAACACCTGTAGAACCGACAGCTGTAAGGAGAGACGCCTGGAACCAGCCTCTGTACTGGTCGCCGCCCTCGAGATAGATATCGGAGGGCCAGGTCTCATTCTCTCTGCACTCAAGAACAGCGTAGTGAGAGGAGCCCGAGTCAAACCAACCGTCAAGCGTGTTTGTCTCCTTGGTAAAGCCGTGAGCCTTGCCGCAGTGAGGGCATACGAAGCCCTCGGGAAGAATCTCGGAAGCCTCCATATCGAACCAAGCGTTCGAGCCCTTTTCGCCAAACAGCTTGGAGACAGCCGCAATAGTCTCGTCGTTACATACGGGAGCCTTGCACTCGTCGCAGTAGAATACGGGAATGGGGAGACCCCAATGACGCTGACGGGAGATACACCAGTCGGCTCTCTCGCGGATCATCTGAACCATTCTCTCCTCGCCCCATGCGGGAAGCCACTTGACTTCCTTGCAGGATTCTGCAGCCGCGTCCTTGAAGGCATCGACCGAGCAGAACCACTGGGGAGTAGCGCGGAAGATGATAGGAGACTTACATCTCCAGCAGTGAGGATACTCGTGCTCGATCTCCTCCGACGCGAGAAGCGCACCGCTCTCCTTCATATCCTCAAGGATCGCGTCGTTCGATACCGCGTAATACATGCCCGCAAACTTGCCTGCAGCCTCGGTCTGATAACCGCGATCGTCAACGGGAACGATAATGTCAATGTTGTACTTGCGGCAGGTCTGATAGTCGTCAGCACCGAATCCGGGAGCGGTGTGAACGCAACCCGTACCGCTGTCCATAGTAACGTAATCTGCGTTAACGACAATACTCTTTCTGTCAAGGAAGGGATGCTGAGCCGTCATAAACTCAAACTCCTTGCCCGCAAATGTAGCAAGGACCTCATAGACCTCAATTCCCGCAGCCTTGAGAGTCTTCTCGGTCAGAGCCTTCGCAAGAACGTAGGTCTCGCCGTTCTCGACCTTAACAAGATCGTACTCTTCAACAGGGTTGAGCGCGATAGCAAGGTTTCCGGGAAGGGTCCAGGTCGTAGTCGTCCAGATAACGAAATATGTCTTGTCAAGATCGCAGACCGACGCGAGCTTGCCCTTGTCGTCGCTGACCTTGAACTTTACGTAAATAGAGGTGCACTTGTCTGTCTGATACTCGATCTCAGCCTCTGCAAGAGCGGTCTCGTCCTTCGGGCACCAGTAAACAGGCTTAAGTCCCTTGTAGATGTATCCTCTCTTGAACATCTCGCCAAAGATCTTGACCTCTGCCGCCTCAAAGTCGGGCGACATAGTGAGATAAGGATTCTCCCAATCCGCAACAAGACCGAGTCTTTTGAACTGTCCTGCCTGCTTGTCCACGAAATCCTCCGCGAAATGCTGGCACGCGGTACGGAACTCGGAGACAGACATCTTCTTTCTGTCAAGCTTGTTCTTTTTGATGATAGCCGACTCGATAGGCATACCGTGGTTATCCCAACCGGGAACGTAGGAGATGCGGTAGCCCGACATGGACTTGTACTTGTTGATAAAGTCCTTGAGTATCTTGTTGAGAGCGTGACCCATGTGGATGTTTCCGTTTGAGAAGGGAGGTCCGTCGTGGAAGGTAAATCTCTCTCTGCCCTCGCGCACCTCGACCATCTTGTTGTAAAGGTCGATGCTCTCCCAATATTTGATCGTTTCGGGTTCTCTCTGGGGCAGATTTGCCTTCATGGAGAACTCTGTTTTCGGTAAGTTCAGTGAACTTGTGTAGTCCTTTGCCATAATGTGTTACTCCAAAATATATAAAAGTTTTTTACAGTCAAACGTATTTTCGCGCGACAAGCCTGAGTCGCGCGCGTCTTGTCTCGCCGTCAAAGGCGAGAATATCGTATTTTCCGTATCCCCTGACCGATATCTTACAGGGCGGAATTATTATTCGGTCGCATCTCTCTTCCACGACGTAGTCGAGCTCGCAAAGACCGCTCTTGATCAGTGTCTGCGCCTTTTCCCGTGCGAGATTGGTAAGCGCCGCCACAACGCAATCGAGTCTCTCGGACGCGACGGTATCACGTATCGGAAGAAACTCCCTTTTTGCAGCAAGCCCGCCAAGATCTTCAAATCTCGAGACCGACACCTTGTCCGACGCTATGCGGTCGATCCCCGACAAAAGAAAATCATACACCGACCCCGAGCAGATCACGACAGCACTGAAACCGTCAAGAATGACGATATCCCCAAGCCTGTCGCGCTCTATCCCGAGAGCCAGAACAGACCCGAGGTAATCGCGGTGAGACAGTGCTCGGTAACCGCTTCCCTTGATGTGCACCGCGCGCATCTCCCCCGCGATCTCGTCAGAAAAGAAGCTCTGCGCGATCTCCTCCGCACCGTCGCCGTAGGAAAGCGCGTATTCTGGCAGAATAACGGGCATACACCTCTCGGCATCCCCGTATCCGCCAAGCATCGCAAGCCTTGCGGCAACTCCGCGCTCACGCGCGAGTTTTTTTAAAAATGCAGCATCCGCAGGAGATAAAAAATTACCGCACGCAAGCTCCCCGCGCTCCGACCGTGTGATAAGGTCGTCAAACCGAGCCGCGAGAAGCTTTTGCGCACCTGATATAGAATTATTCATAAAAATCTCTCATCCTATGATCGATCCGAGGATCAATTCAATTATCATAAGAGCGAAGAATGTGAGCGTAAACGAAAAATCTATCGGCGAATTCTGCAGCCAGTTCATCTTGACAAGCAGCTTGCGTATCGGAAGGATAGCAGGCTCTGTCAGAACGTAGAGAAAGCGGCAGAACTTACTGCTTTCGTCCGTAAACCAGCTGAGTATAGCGCGAATAAACATCGCAAAGCTTAAGACCTCAATGAAAATGAGTGCAAAATTAACTAAAACGTAAATAGGCTCCGGCAAGGCTATATCCTCCTTGACCGCAATTATTCAAGATCCCCGTCGTCCTCGTCCTCGATGTCCTCGTCCTCAGAGTCCTCTTCGTCTGCAACGACTTCCTCTTCAAGCTCGTCAACGTCAACGTCGTCGATCTCAACACCGTAAGGAAGAAGAACGACAGTGTCTCTGTCAATGCGCTCAAGTGTACCGTCAAGTGCCTGAACAGCACCCATAAGGTAGTCGAAAAGACGCATAAAGTTGGGCTTGTCAAGCTCCTCCACACAAATAACGACGACTCTGCCCTGCTTGTAAGCATCAACGATATCCGCGCTGTCCTGGCAGGAATCGGGAGTAAATGTTCTCTTCATAAGAGGCTCTTCCTTTGAAGGATCGCCCGAGAGAACAACGCTTACGTCGGACACGTCTGTGTCGGAATAGTCGTAGGAATTCGTGTCGCTCGCATCGCCATCCGAGCTCATGTCGCTATCGTAGTAGCCGTTGTTGACCTCATCAAAATCGGTCGAGGAATCGTTTTTCTTGGAGAACCACCAGAATTTCTTTTCCATTTTTCCATCCTTTCATGCGGCAGTGCCGCGGGGCGTATGCCCTGTATATAAACTTGTATTTACTTACTTTTTTTGAAGGCTCAGTCCTTTTTGAAGAGAGTCCTTCCGATGCGCACCACGGTCGCGCCGCACTCAATAGCCTCCTCAAAGCTCTCGCTCATACCCATAGAGAGTATCGGATTACCCGATCTGCCGAGCGTCTCTTTCCAAAGCTTTTCTGAAAGCTCGCGCGTTTTGTTGAAATATCCGTAGTAATCGCTCTTGTTTTCACACCTCGGAGCCATGGTCATAAAACCGCAAAGCTTGATAGAGGAGTATTTTTGAAGATCAAGGCAAAATCTTTCCGCGTCGCATGGGTCCACACCGCCCTTGTTCTCCTCGTTACCCGAGTTGATCTCGACGAGCACGCGAGATATGATCCCACGCTTCTTCGCCTGCTTTTCGATCTCGTCGGCAAGACGGAGAGAGTCAAGTGAGTGGATAAGAGTGACCTTGTCCGCGATGTATTTTACCTTATTTGTCTGCAAAGAGCCGATAAAATGAATGTTCAGCCCCTCACGGTCCAACTTTTCGTATCGCTCGGTCAGCTGCTGAACGCGGTTCTCACCAACGTCGCATATCCCGAGGCTTTTGTGAATGTAATTCACCTCGTCCGCATCCGCGCTCTTTATCGCCGCCATAAGCAGAACGTCGTCGGCGCATCTCCCCGAGCGTTTTGCCGCCTCGGCAATCCTCTCGCGCACTGCGGCTAGGTTTTCATCAATATATGAGAGATCCATATCAATCAAGCTGCTTTCCGTCATACAGGTCGTTGCCCGATGTGACTATCAAATCGTTTATGTTAAGATACGGTATGTCGGAGTCCTGCGTGTTCTGTGCGTCCGACTCGTAGGTTGCAACCACGTAATAATCGTTACCCGTGCCCATAAGCGTCACGCGGCGGAATTCTATCACGTTTCCTACAAGAATATAGACCCCGTCCTTGCCGTCGACCTTGTGGATCGCCTCAAGCGGAACTCTGTATCCCGTGTACCTGTCAAGCAGGATCCTGACGCTCTGAAATCTGTCGAGATTTGCAACGTGTGCAAGGCTGTGACTCGACAGAAGCATATATGCCCCGTCATCGCCCACGTATATCTTCTCAAGGAGCATGTCGATCTCAAGACCTTCAAAGCCGAGAAAATCAACGGTAAAGCTGCTCTTTTCAAAGGGCTTGAAGAGCTCGGTCGACGCGTTGTCGAGCGGAATTGCAAGATACCATTTTGAGTTTTCAGTAGCCTTGCCTACCGCACTCTCCGCGTCTTGAGGAGCCGCCGACATAAGAGAATCAAGCTTGTCCCGTGTCATCTCGGTCAGGGACGAGATGTGAAGCGCATCCTCGTACCCGTCCGCACCGTAGAAAAGATTAAAGCTCCTCTCGCTGATAAGTTCCCTTTTCGTTCCGCCTATTGAGGAGAGCAAATTCTCCCTCTCTTCCTTGAGAATGGAGAGCCTGTCTCGCACCTCGTCACCCGACGTGACGGCGGAATAATCGACGAGTCCCGAAAGAAGCCCGTCCCCCGCCTTGTCCGCGGAGGAAAGATCTCCCGAGAGGATCGAATCGATATATGCGTAATAGCCCGACAGGATCGTATCGTTGATCTGCCCCAAATGAGAAGATGAGTCAAGTCCGTTTTCAAGCAGCGCAATAGTCGCGGAAAGTGCATTCAGCTTTTGTTGAATACTCGCACACTCGTTGTCTGACAGCCCCGTGTCCGAGAAAACCTCTGCCCAGGTCTGACCCACGCCGACCTTGTTTCCATTTTGGACCGTGTAGTAAACGATGTCTCCGTCCGCGCTGATAACGCTATCATCTCGGAAAATACAACCGTCGAGATACGCGTATTCGGACTCCGTAACCGTCTGTGTCCTTTGGGTCGATACCTTTGAGTAAAATCCGCGTGATATCTGTATTCCGAGATAGAGAAGCATCGCAAGAATAAGAGCTAAAATAACAGCGCTGACGATATTTTGATCATACCTTTTCACGCCTGCTCTTTTTTTCACGGACATCTTCCCCTCCCGAACGAATCGACATTTTCACATGGATATTATATTATATCATATGATCTACAGTATTAAAAGGGTTTTTTAAAAATATTTACAATATTTTCAAATGTTTTCTCGGGATCATTGCCGTCCACGAACACCTTGTGCGCATAATCCTTGCCCGAAAACCAGGTTATCTGCCTCTTTGCATATCTGCGCGAGGCTCTCTTGAGCTCCTCAACGCAGTTTTCAAGCGTGTCCTCGCCGTTCAGATAAGGGAAAAGCTCCTTGTAGCCTATCGCCTGCGCCGCAGTTACAGACCTCTCGAAAACACCGTCTGCAATAAGCCTCTTCGTCTCCTCAATAAGCCCCTCTTCTATCATCATGTCAACGCGCCTGTCGATCCTGTTGTAAAGAAGCTCGCGGTCGCCAAAGGCAAGAGTGATAACGCGGTGATCGTACTTGTCCACGATCTCGGCATTTTTCTTGTCTATCTCGCTTTTTTTCTTGCCTGTTACAAGGCAGATCTCAATAGCGCGCATTACTCTTTTGACGTTGTTCTTGTGTATCGTTTCCGCCGCCTCGGGATCAAGCTCCAGAAGCCTGGAGTAAAGCGCATCAACGCCGTTTTCTTCGTAGAAAGCCTTCAATTCTGCGCGCACCGACTCATCACAAGCCGCCTCATCGTCGTTTCCGCCCTTGAGAAGCCTGTCAAGATAAAGCCCTGTGCCGCCGCAGAATATCGGCATTTTTCCGCGGGAGACGATATCCTCTATCGCCGCCTCTGCATCCTTTACGTAATCAGAGCAGGAGTAAGGCGCGTCCGCGGGGAGAATGTCGATAAGATGATGCGGTACTGCGGCAAGCTCGTCCGCGGTCGGCTTTGCCGTGCCTATATCCATACCCTTGTATATCTGCATCGAGTCGCAGGAGATTATCTCGCCGTCAAGCTCACGCGCAAGTCTTATCGCAAGCGCTGTCTTTCCCGACGCAGTCGGACCCGTTATCGCCGCGATCTTTATTTTGCTATCAGTCATTTTCATACCCAACCGTTATAATTTTAACTCACCTTTTTTGCGGTGACGCCTTCATATCCAAAGCGCGCAAAGGATCGCTCAATGCTCTCCTTGTCGGCAGTATTAAACTCATCGTTGATGATAATACAGCCCGACGCAGTTACCGCGCCGTTGCCCGATGGATGCATTGAAACTATGATCGGCGCACCCGAATTAAAAACGTAGAGATAGAGCAGATCCTCGTCAATGCTTGAATCTACGAATGCCTGACCGTAAGAAATCGCCGACGAAACCATTAGTGCCCTATAATCATTCTTATCTATGATGTGAGCGATCATTGATGCCGAGATCGCTGTAAGGCTGTTGTACAGTGTCTTGGAAAAATCATCCTGCGACACATCCTCCCCAAAGAGCTTTTTGAAATACACGTCGCGAGGCATATACAGCTGATACACCTCCGCGTTTCCTGTGTAATCTGCTGCCCTTAACGTTTCAAGGAGTTCGAGAGCATCTGCCTGTATACCGTAAATCGAGGCAAGCTTGTCGCTGTTGATCTTCTCGTCTATGATCGAAATTATCTCGTATCCTTGCTCGATCGGAGTTTTCGAAGGCAGATCACACGAGACCGCCGAAGCGCAAACAATGATCACCAGAAAAATAGATATTATACTAAATAGTTTTCGTAGCATAGCAGCTACCTCCAATGTGTTTTTGTTCCATCAGCATCGCGCCCGCGATTCTGATGCCATACAAGATTTAACCAATTGGTGTCGTTAAACGATCAATCGGCTATTACACCCTTTTATGACCGTTTCCGTATTCTCTCTTCATTGCTTCAACAGAAACGACCCATTGTTTACCGAATTTGCAAACGTCAACACCGTTGACAAGCTTTCCGTAAGTAATTGCTTTACGAAGTGTGCTTTCGTTGAGTCCCCAAAGCTCGGTAGCGTCACTGAAAGCCATCAAGCCATCAAAAGGAGTATCGACCTGCACGCCGTTTTCCCAGAGCTCGTCGCAGGATAGGTCAAGGTCATCGTTCCAAACGATACCATATCCGCCTACGTCTACCGATACGTTAAAAAACTCCTGTAAGTTATCTTTCAGACTGGCAAAAACAGGGATCTTGTCAAAAAGTGGCTTAACATCATAAATTTTAGTAACCCCCTCCGAAAATTGAACGCTCAATTTGTATTCGGGAAGGGAGAAAACGTTTTTGATCTTGTGAAACATTATGCTACCTCCTTATTCAAGCGGCGGAATTTTCTTGAATTCCTGCGTTTCCCATATTTCCATCAAAGCATCCTTATGGATAGCGATCCATTCCTGAACCATACTCATCGCTTTGCTCGGGAGATATCCTTCGAGCACCTCACCTGTCATAAAATCAATTGCCGCAACGTCTTCGTTTTAAATTGCGTGGATATGTGGCGGATTGTGCTCACTTTGCAGAAAATACATTCTGATAACAATTCCGTAAAATCTTGATAATACAGGCATGGTTATCCTCCTTTTAATTTTATCTCTAACCACATTATATCACGATACCGTGATTATGTCAATGGTTTTTGGAGAATATTTTTGTTATGTACCATCAGTTTTGCCAACCGATGCTAATAAAAGCCGCATGAAAGATACAAAAGTCATTTTCGTGCGTTTTGACAAACATTTACGGTGTAAGAAAAGTTACCAATCGGCTATTGTAATTGCCAATTGGTAACCTTGTATCGCTTTTTGCTTTTGTTTATCATACAAAAGCTCTTTTATTCTATAAACATCGCATCGCCGAAGGAGAAAAATCTGTACTTCTCCTCAACCGCAACACGGTAAGCCTCCATTATCTTTTCCTTGTCGTAAAGAGCGGAAACAAGCATAATGAGAGTGCTTTCGGGAAGATGGAAATTCGTGATCAAGGCATCCACAGCCTTGAATTTGTACCCGGGATAAATAAATATACCCGTGTCCGCGCTCATAGCGTGAACGATCCCGTTTTCATCGGATGCGCTCTCAAGCGTTCTGCAGGACGTAGTACCAACGCAAATGACCCTCCCGCCTGCCGCGCGCCTTGAATTGATAAGGTCGGCAGACTCCTTTGATACCGAGAAAAATTCGGTGTGCATAACGTGCTCGTCAAGCCTGTCCGCCTTTACGGGACGGAAGGTTCCGAGTCCTACGTGGAGCATAACGGGAGCGATCGCAACACCCTTGTCGCGAAGCTTTCCGAGGAGCTCCTCGGTGAAATGAAGTCCCGCGGTGGGTGCCGCCGCCGAGCCGTTTTCCCTCGCGTAGACCGTCTGATATCTGCTCTTGTCCTCAAGCCTTTCGGTTATGTATGGGGGCAGAGGCATAAGACCTATCTCGTGAAGCACGTTGTAAATGTTCTCGTATTTTTCTTTGTCGTATTCGAATCTGATAAGGCGATTGCCCTCTTCGGTTATCTCCTTGACCTCACCGATAAGCGCACCGTCACCGAAGATCTGCTTCATGCCCACCTTCGCGCGTTTGCCGGGCTTTACAAGACACTCCCAGATGTCAAGCTCACCCTGGCGGAGAAGCAGAAGCTCGCAAAGAGCCTCTTCTCTTCCCTCAACGTGACCGTAAATGCGCGCGGGGATGACCTTCGAGTCGTTGATGACTAAAACGTCACCGGGATTTATGTAGTCAATAATATCGTAAAAATGCTTGTGCGTGATAGTCCCCTTGTCTCTGTCAAGCACCATAAGGCGACTGTGATCGCGCTTTTCGGCAGGATGTTGAGCAATAAGAGACTCGGGAAGATCGTAATAGAAGTCCGACGTCAGAAGATCTGTCGGCTTTTTTTCATTGATGATAACGTTGTTTTTCTGTTCCATTTTTTCTCCGTCACGGACTTGAACCGTCCGCATATATTAAAAATAAGCATATTCCTCTAAATTATATCATGCCACGCAGAATTTTGCAATAGTTTAATAAAAATCAACGGTATTTCAAATTTTGATTTATCGGTGAGTTAAGCCTTCCCCAGCGGGGAAGGGGGACCGCGGTAGCGGTGGATGAGGAGGTCATTTTTTCAAGGACTTCACGTCCTCTGATTACCTTGTTTCGTTGCACAAGAAACCTTATGCCACAAGACAAAATCCACAAAACTCCCGTGAATACATCCTAATGGCGACCTCCTCATCCACCACTTCGTGGTCCCCCTTCTCCGCTGGAGAAGGCTATTCGTTAAATCGCAATTTATCAAATATGCTTTCTGATATTAGCAACGTCCTCCATAACGGCAGCAAACTGCTCGGGAGTGAGCGACTGCGGACCGTCGCAGAGCGCCTTTTTGGGATCGTTGTGAACCTCGATCATAAGACCGTGCGCACCGCAAGCTGCGGCGGCAAGAGCCATGGGACGAACGAGCTTTGCAGAGCCCGTCGCGTGTGAGGGATCAACGATAACGGGAAGATGAGTAAGCTCACGAAGAACGGGAACTGCGGCAAGATCAAGCACGTTTCGGGTGTACTGCGAGTCGTAAGAGCGGATACCGCGCTCGCAGAGAATAATGTTCTCGTTGCCGCCCGCCATAATGTACTCGGCACTCATGAGCCATTCCTTGATAGTCGCGGAGAGACCGCGCTTGAGAAGAATAGGCTTCTGCGTCCTTCCAAGCTCCTTGAGCAGCTCAAAGTTCTGCATATTGCGCGCACCTACCTGAATGATGTCAACGTTTTCAAAGAGCGGAAGATGCTCCGCGCTCATTATCTCGGTAACGATGGGGAGACCGGTCTCCGCTTTTGCCTCAAGGAGAAATTCAATGCCCTCGGCTTTAAGTCCCTGAAAATCGTAGGGAGAGGTGCGAGGCTTGAATGCACCGCCGCGGAGCATTGTCGCGCCTGCCGCCTTGACCGCTCGGGCGATCTCAATGACCTGCTCCTCGCTTTCAACCGAGCAGGGACCCGCCATAACGGCGAAAATATCACCGCCAACACTCGTGTTTCCTACGTTTACGACAGTGTCGTCGGGGTGAAATTTTCTGTTCGCGCTTTTGAATGGCTCGGAGATGCGCTTGACAGTCTCAACAATGTCAAGACTGATAAGCAGATCCTCGTCAATGCGGCTCGTGTCACCCACAAGACCGACAATGGTCTGATAGTCACCCTTTGAAAGATGGACCTGAAGCCCCTGAGACTCTATCCAAGCTTTAAGATCAGCAATTTGTTTGTCGTTCGTTCCGCGTTTAAGTACAGCAATCATTTTTTCGTCCGTCCTTTGTAAAAATGTAATTCAAAAATAAAAACCGAATACCCCAGCGATCATGCTGTAGGCATTCGGTTCTGAAAAGATAGAAAACAGATCAACTTCCACCAAAATTTGCCCGGCACAAATCACTTTTATTACATTACGAAGCGTAAAAATAATAAAAGTAAAAATATGCGTATGCAAAAGTGTTCTGAAGCATCATTTTTTCTCTCCTTAAATTCGATATAAACAGTTTAGCACCGAAACGCAGATTTGTCAAGGCATTTTCAAAAGTTTTTAAAATAAATACAAAAATAAATTGCAATTTGTCGAATAGCCTTCTCCAGCGGAGAACAACTCGGGCGAACCCTCGTAGCACCTTTTGCAAGCAAAACGCGCTTTACGGGGAACCACGAAGTGGTGGTTGTGGAGGTCGCCATCAGGGTGTGCGCCACGGGAATTTTGTAGATTTTGTACTGTGGCACAAAGATTCTTTTGCAACGAAACAACGCACACAAAAGACGTGAAGTCCTTGAAAAAATGACCTCCTCATCCACCACTTCGTGGTCCCCCTTCCCCGCTGGGGAAGGCTTAACAGACCGACAAATCAAAATCCACCCCTCACCCTGCCCACAACGTAGCACAGAACGAACGCAACGACGTCCACGCAAACTACGGTCGAGCCAACGGGAGTTGACATCAAAAGAGAGATGAAAATTCCGAGAACAGAACAAATCACACTCATCACAGCCCCGGCTATAGCAACCGCACGGAAGGACTTGAAGATCCTCATCGCCGAGAGAGCGGGGAAGATAATGAGGGCGGCTATGAGTAGCGCACCGACAAGCTCCATCGCGACCACGGTAACGACACCGGTAATTATCGCGATAAGGGTGTTGTAAAGAGAGACGCGAGTGCCCGTCGCACAGGCGAAATCGGGGTCAAAGGTGACCGCAAATATCCTGTTGTAGAAAAGAATAAAGAAGGCAAGCAGGACAGAGCCGAGAATAATGCAAAGAATAACGTCAAGACGCGAGATCGAGAGAATACCCCGCCCGAAAAGATTGGCGCAGGCATCGGAGGCGAAGCCCTCGGGGGTTGGGAAAAGACTCAGAATAAGATATCCAAACGCAAGCGAGCCTGCCGAAACGCAAGCAACCGCCGCGTCACCGCCCACGCGCGAGGACTTTGGAATTTTGAGAAGAAGCACCGCGGCAAGCACCGTGATTGGAAGTGAGACGTAAATGGGAGTAGTCAGCCCCATGACCGTTGCAACCGAAGCCGCACCGAAGGTCACGTGCGAGAGACCGTCGCCGATCATTGAAAATCGGCGAAGAACCAAAGTCACACCGAGAAGAGCGGCGGAGACCGAGATCAGAACAAGAGCCACAGTCGCGTATCTGACCGTCGGATAAGCCGAAAAGTAGTAAATGATCCTCTCAAGCATCAGCCTCACCTCCTTTGAGAAAGGCGGAGCCGATCTCACTCTGCCTGTAGGAGTCGACCGTGCCGAAAAAGGTCTTTTTGCGGTCGATGTGCAGAACGTGAGTCGCATGTTTCATTGCCTCGCAAAGCTCGTGAGACACCATAACAACGGTAAGACCGCGGTCTTTAAGCTTTGAAATGAGAGAGTACATCTCGGCTCTTCCGTCGGGGTCGAGTGCCGAGGTCGGCTCGTCGAGCAGAAGCAGGCGTGAGGTCGCGCAAAGAGCACGCGCAAGTAAAACGCGCTGCTGCTGACCGCCCGAGAGAGTGCGGTAGCATTGATTCTCAAGGTGCGAAATGCCGAGAAGAGCCATGTTGTCGCGTGCCGACTGCTTTTGAGCCCTCGAATAAAAGGGCGAGAGAGCACAGCGGTTGAGACAACCCGAAAGCACTACCTCAAATGCGCTCGCAGGGAAGTCTTTTTGAATATCGGTCTGCTGCGGCAGATAACCGATCTCGTTCTTTTTAAGAGAGTCAGAGTACTCTATCTCGCCCGAAATTATGGGATTAAGACCCAACAAAGCCTTGATAAGAGTGCTCTTTCCCGATCCGTTTTCACCGACGATAACAAGATAGTCGCCCTCGTTTACAGAGAAGGAAAGATCCTCAACCACTCTCCTCGAATCATAACCCAGAACAAGAGAATTGCAAGTGATAAGTGACATCAGGAAAACACCTCCCGAAGCACAGAAATATTCTTCTGCATAATGGAAATATAGGTCGCGCCCCCCTCAATGTCAGCGCGCTTTACCGACTGCATCGAGTCGATAGAGGCAATAAAGCACCCCGTCTCGACCGAGACGGTCTTTGCAAGAATACCGTCACCGGACTCGGTCACAAGAACGCAGGATAGCGAGTTTTCGCGCACCGCCTTGATAAGAGTGAGCTGAGTGTCAAAGCTCGCGCGAGTCTCTGTCGAGCAACCGGAAAAAGCGGCAAGATAGGGTACGTAATAATCGTGGAAAAGATAAACGAAAGGGAAACGGTCGGCAACGACCGCCATGGATTCTTTCCTGTTCTCAAAGATCTCCTCAAGCTCGCCGTCAAGCAGGGAAAGACGCTGAATGTAATCCTCCGCACGCGCAGAGTAATATTCCGCCCCGTCAGCATCCGCAGATGAAAAAGCCTCACAGATAGCCTCTGTCATCGACATAGCGTTTCTCACCGAGGTCCAGACGTGCTCGTCTGCAAGGTGTACGTGCCCCTCGTGAGAGCCGCCGTGATCGTGTCCGTCATCACCCTCGTGTCCGTCGTCAAGCTCGTCACCGTGAGCATCTCCGTGCTCACCCTCGTGCTCACCTTCGCCCTCGTGCTCGTGCTCGTGCTCCTCGCCCTGCCAATCCTCCGAAATTTCCGCGTGAACAGGCTCTATATAGTCCATAAGGCAAAGCTTTATAAGCTTGTCGTTGCCCGAAGCGGCGATCGCATCGTCGATCCAAGCCTCGTCCGAGATGCCGCCAATGAAGATGAGAACGTCAGCGGAGGAAAGAGCGTCAAGAGTTGCGCTCGTTGGGGTGTAGTTGTGAAGATCGGTACCGTTGTCCTGCAGGAGAGTGAGCGATACGCGCTCACCGCCGACCTCACGCGCGAAATCGAATAGAGGAAAGATGGTAGAGACGACCTTGAGACCGCCGTCCCCCTCGGAGTAAAGAGAGAGAGAGGCGCACGAAGAAAAGCCCACCGCGCAAAGCGAGATGAGCAAAATTGCAGCCAAAGTAACCAAAACTACTCTCTTCAAAACAAGACCACCCAAAAAAATTGATATTTTACATAAATAATTATACCACCACTCAAAAGCTTTGTCAATCGGTTTAAAAAAACCGCATCCGCAAATTTGTACCAATAACAAATAAATTGCAGTTTTACGGATAGCCTTCTCCAGCGGAGAAGGGGGACCACCGAAGGTGGTGGATGAGGAGGTCGCCATGAGAATGTGCGACACGTTACTTTATGGATTTTGTCTTGTGGCATAAGGATTCATTTGCATAGAAACAAGGCTCACGAAAGACGTGAAACCCACAAAAGGGCGACCTCCTCATCCACCGCTAAAGCGGTCCCCCTTCTCCGCTGGAGAAGGCTATTCGACAAACCAAAATTTGAAAACATTTCCCTCCAAAAAAGCGCGCCGCCATGAGCAAACGCGCAAAAGTCATTTTTTCAAATTTTTCTCTCTCAAGGACGTCACAAGACGCTTGATGGTAATGATATCCTCATCGTCGAGCCCGGAGAGATCGATGCTGCAGCCTCCGCGTTCGATACCCAAAAGGGAGTCTGTGGTAACGTGGAAGATAGATGCTAATTTAGTCAACACCTCGGGCGACGGATAACGCTCCTGAAGCTCATAATAGCTGATCACGGATTTGGTAACACCGATCCTGTCAGCGAGCTGCTGCTGTTGTGTGCTGACGTTGCAATAAGCATAAAGCTGCTCGTCGATGTCCTCAATAGGCATCTTCGGATCGAAGAACTTGTAGAAATACAGATAACTCTGTCTATAGTGATTGATAGTACCTTCTCTTAGATTCCTCTGTCTGCAATTCTCCAAATACTTGTTGCAACCTTCCTCAAAAGTGAGCGTTACACCTCGCGCCATTTTTAGCTTTTTCATTGTGAAATCCTCCGGTTATATATATATTAACTATTGAAAAGTTATCTAATATATGATATAATAAATATGCCGATATAGCCAAGAGACCGAGTTCGTCGGGTTCATAGCCCGAAATCGTTGGTTTGACTCCAACTGCCACTATATCGGCTACATATTATATTAATCGCCTAATATTTTTTGTTTGTGTGGAGGGCTTTATGAAAGAATTAACTAAGCTAGAAAAAGTACTGATGTATGGCTTGAGTTTAACGCCTATGGATGAGGACGACCAGGTGGCAACATTTTGTTTTTTAACCACTAATGAAATGAAAATTGAGATGATTAGATTCTTGAAAAGTCATCCCGAGGCAACAGCGCAAGAAATATTAAATGTTACCGGTAGCATAATTGAATACAAAAAAATTACAGATGAACTAGCAAAAAAAATCAAGACAAGACTATCCTCAAGATTTCCATCAATAACAAAAAGAGAAATATGTAAACGATATTCGTTAAGTATTAATCGCGTGGCTTATTTATATAATGAGTACAACCGTGCGCTATATAAAACCGATAAAAGATTAGGTGAGCTCATCAACGATTCAGTAGAATATAATTTACTTATTTTATTGGTATCTATGGGAATAGACTCTGATAAAGTTGTGGAAGCTGTTATTGTTTGCGAAAATGATGAGAATAGAATAAATATGATCAGAAGTGTGATTAAGCGCTACGAAGAATTTGGAGCGGTAACTAATGATGACATAGAATCAATGAAAGATTCGATTTTTGCCTAAAATGGTAATGTTGGGTTAAAGTGAGGTGAATGCATTGTGTGTGAAGTTATAAAAAGGTTATTTGAGTTGTGTAAAAATGAGGATTTCGATACATCGGAAGCAGAAACACTGATTTCTCAGATTGATGTAAACGAAATCATACTCGACCCTACTTGGAGTTGGGAGAGTAAAACCACATTCTTGCTTGAGGCATCCTCTAACTCAAATCTCAAAATGGTAAAATTGCTTTTGGAGCATGGTGCTGATCCTAATATGATTTGCAATGATGAGAATCCACTCTGGGACTTACAATATAACGATTATCCCGATGCAACGTATGAAACAGAAGAAGAAAAAGCGCGTGCTTGCGACGAAACACGTCTCAAGATTGCAAATCTTTTGCTCGAATACGGAGCGAATCCGTGTATGATTGTTGAAGATGAGGATTTGTTTTCATATGTTTTGTATGCAGTATTTAATGACGATCCCGGGCATCTTTTGGATTATCGAAGCCGATTCTTTATTTTGCTTATTGCTTACGGCGGAAAAAACAACTATTGTGAGCCGGAAATAATAAAACCGTTTGATAAGAGTAATATGCTTCAATACGAATTTATACATGTTCCGGTTGACGATGGGTATCATTTGACAGGTGAGATTGTAGACGCCAATTATAAGGTTGTGGCTAAAATATAGATATATTACGAAGTTTATTCCTTTGGTTGCTCAGTAACCGAAATGATTTTTAACTGAAACGGAGAAGAAACATGTATATAGAAATAGGAACCATAGTGGCGATAATTTTTGTCGCAATCGTTGTTATCTTTGACGTTAAATCTCATCTTGATAATAAAGAGATTGAAAGAAAGCGAGAAGAAGAGAAAAGGCTAAAGGAAGAGAAAAGGATTATTTGGCGAAAAAATCAGGAAGAAAAAGAACAGATGGAAAAGGAATATCGAACAAAAGAGATCGTTGCCATAATGAATTGTTCGGTGGAACGGGCTAAAACATATTTGCAGGCGCTTTCTGATTATTTTCTCTTGTCTGAATTTGATTCGTGGGAGTCTGTTGTTGAATGCAAGAGAGAAGTGATTAATGAAGCGACGGGGTATCACGAAAGTTTTATTAAAGAATTATTGCCGATTATTCAGAAAAACAACTATGAGCTTACTGAAAGAGATATAGGCTTTTCTAAAAGATTTTTTTTTGGTAAGAACTTTTCACTTATAGCAAATGAAGCAAAGCTAAAGATGCTCAATGAGTTTGATTATGAATTACCAAGAGAGAATGATAAAATTTTATTAGAAACGATTAAAGCAGACATTGCTTCGAAGATAACTAATCGTTCTGCAATGGGATTATCACCAAATTTATCACAAGAAGATTTTGATGATATTGTTATAGATTTTGCTGAGAAATTTGGTTTCAAATTCAGTAAAAGAAGACCGCGTAACAATCTCTGGAATGAACCTTACAAGTATGACTATGAGACATTAGAATCAATATGGATTCAAAGCTTATTAAGTTCTCAAAATAAAGATGATTTGGATGAAGATTTCTTTAAGTATAGTGTATTATTCTTTGATGCAATATATTATGATATACGTGATTATAAGAATGTCATAAAAAAGATTGAGGAGATGGCAGAATAAGATTTTGAAGGTAAAAATCATCGAATTTTATGCATTAAAAACAAAAAATATTGGACACATCACGAACGAAAAAACGTTTATGATGTGTCCAACTTTTTTATTTATGATTTTGTGCGAAATGAGTTTTACAAAGTCTCAAAGAAGCCCTGCAAATCTCAAAAATCCTTACATATCAAGAATTACTTGCTTGCTTCTTCGATAGCAACTGCAACAGCAACAGTCATACCAACCATGGGGTTGTTACCTGCGCCGATGAGACCCATCATCTCAACGTGAGCGGGAACGGAGGAAGAACCTGCAAACTGAGCGTCAGAGTGCATTCTTCCCATGGTGTCGGTCATACCGTAGCTGGAAGGACCTGCAGCCATGTTATCGGGGTGGAGAGTACGACCTGTACCGCCGCCCGATGCAACGGAGAAGTAGCCAACGCCGTTCTCCTGGCACCACTTCTTGTATGTTCCTGCAACGGGATGCTGGAAACGAGTGGGGTTGGTGGAGTTACCGGTGATGGAAACGCCAACGTTCTCACGCTTCATGATAGCAACACCCTCGGGAACGTTGTCAGAGCCGTAGCACTTAACATCAGCTCTGGGACCCTTGGAGAAGGGAACCTCACGAACAACGCTTACTTCCTCGGTGTAGGGATCAAACTTTGTCTCTACGTAGGTGAAGCCGTTGATACGGGAGATGATGTAAGCCGCGTCCTTGCCGAGACCGTTAAGAATAACACGGAGGGGCTTTACGCGAACCTTGTTTGCGTTGAGAGCGATCTTGATAGCACCCTCAGCAGCCGCGAAGGACTCGTGACCTGCGAGGAAGCAGAAGCACTCGGTCTCCTCGGAGAGAAGCATCTTACCGAGATTACCGTGACCGAGACCAACCTTTCTGTTCTCGGCAACAGAGCCGGGAATGCAGAAAGCCTGAAGACCGATACCGATCGCTGCAGCAGCGTCAGCAGCCTTTGTGCAGCCCTTCTTGATTGCGATAGCTGCGCCAACTGTGTAAGCCCACTTTGCGTTCTCGAAGCAGATGGGCTGAGTCTCCTCAACGATCTTGTAGGGGTCAATACCCTTAGCGTCGCAAATTTCCTTGCACTCGTCGATGGAGTTGATACCAAATTCACGAAGAGCCGCGAGGATCTTCGCTTCTCTTCTTTCGTAACCTTCAAATTTAGCCATTATACACTACCTCCTATATTATTCCTTACGGGGGTCAATGTACTTTGCAGCATCATTGAATCTACCGTATGTACCCTTAGCCTTCTCGTAAGCTTCGTTAGGCTCGATACCCTTCTTGATCATGTCGGTCATCTTACCAAGAGAAACGAACTCGTAGCCGATAACCTCGTTGTTCTCGTCAAGAGCCATTCTGGTGCAGTAGCCCTCGGTCATCTCGAGGTAACGAACGCCCTTTTCCTTAGTACCGTACATGGTACCAACCATGCTTCGCTCACCCTTACCAAGGTCCTCCATGCCTGCGCCGATAACGAGACCGCCCTCGGAGAACGCGGACTGGCTACGACCGTAAACGATCTGAAGGAAGAGCTCTCTCATTGCGGTGTTGATAGCATCGCAAACGAGGTCGGTGTTGAGAGCCTCAAGAATGGTCTTGCCGGGGAGGATCTCAGCAGCCATAGCTGCGGAGTGAGTCATACCGGAGCATCCGATGGTCTCAACGAGAGCCTCCTCGATAACGCCGTTCTTGACGTTAAGAGAAAGCTTGCACGCACCCTGCTGAGGAGCGCACCAGCCTACACCGTGGGTGTATGCCGAAATGTCGGAAATCTGCTTTGCCTGGATCCACTTACCTTCTTCGGGAAGGGGAGCAGGACCGTGATCGCAACCCTTTTTAACAACGCACATATGCTGAACCTCAAGGCTCTGTGCGTAAGGGAATTCACTTACATTGCTCATTGTTGTTATATCTCCTTTTAAAAATATTAACTGTTTTAGTTAAGTCAGACCGGCTAAAATTTCCAAATACGGCGTTGCTACTCACAAGCAGCTCGACTTACGTATGTAAGCCTTCGCCTTGCCCTCTCCGGTGCGCCTTGTCTTTGAAAATTTTATCTCGGTCTTTTGTTTGCTTGACGCAGAAGTTAGCCCGCGCCACATTTTTTTAAATTCGCGTTGATTTTAAATCCGTAGGGGAGGGGCTTGCTCCTCCCGATTTTTCATGGTTCAAATCAACTTCTCCATCGCCTCAGCGTAATGCTTTGCGATGAACTTCGCTCCGTTCTCGTTGGGATGAACACCGTCAGCCGAGTAGAAGAGCGGCTCTGGCTGAGTCTTGAGAGCCTCTGCAAAAAGCTCGTCGAGCGGAACGAACGCGTCAGCGTACTTAGCCGCAAGCTCCTTGATAAATACGTTGATCGCATCGACCTCACCGCGCATATACTGCACGTCGGGGTGATCAAGAACATAAGGAGTCATCATAAGTATCTTCGCGTTCGACTCGCGCTTGATACGCTCAAGAAGTGCGCGGTAGTTGGTCTTGGTCTGCTCGTCGGTGGTAGCGATGTGATGAGCATCGTGGCGATGCCAAATGTCGTTAACGCCGATGAGTATCGAGATCACGTCGGGCTCAAAGATGAGAGCATCGGCATAGAAACGGTCGAAAAGCTCGCTTGTGCGGTTTCCGCCGATGCCGAAATTGATGAACTCAAAATCGATCTCGGGATGCGCCTCTGCAATAAGCTCGGAGGCGTACTTGGGGTAACCCCAACCCATGTGATGATAATTTCTCTTGTCACGACCCGCGTCGGTAACGCTGTCGCCCTGGAAAACGATCTTAACCTTTTTCATAGTATTTTCCTCAATTCATTTCACCATCGAGGGATAAATGTTGATTGAAACATTCTCCACACGATACTGAAAAGTTCTTTTGGTTACTTTTCTTTCAAGAAAAGTAACACGCCTCTCCTCTTAGTCAACTATCTCGCCGTAAACCTCACCGAAAGCGGCGGCAGCGTTGCACTCATCGGTATCGATGTGCATAGCGAGAGCGTAGGAATCGGAAACGCGGGCAACAACGTCGTCGAAGATAGTTGTTCTGTCGCTGTCGATCTTAACCTTAACGATCTGCTTGTCCTTGATACCCATTTCAGCAGCGGAAGCGGTATCGAAGTGGATGTGGCGCTTTGCGATGATGCAGCCTTCGCTGATATCGAACTCACCTGCAGGGCCTACCATTTTAACACCGGGAGTACCTGCAACGTCGCCGGACTCACGAACGGGAACGTTCTTAAGACCGAGAACGCGAGCATCGGTGTAGGAAAGCTCAACCTGGTTAGCCTTTCTCGTAGGACCGAGAACCGAGAGCATAAGCTCGCCCTTGGGACCAACAACCTTAATCTTGTCGTTAGCGGCAGCGAACTGACCGGGCTGGGAGAGCATCTTCTTGGGCTCGAGCTTTGCGCCTTCGCCGTAGAGAGCCGCAACAGCCTCATCGGTAAGATGGATGTGTCTTGCGCTTGTTTCAACAAGGATCTTCTTGGACATAACTGTTACCTCACTTTTATGTAAAATAAAATTTTAAACGTGCATGAAGCCACAAAGCCCCATTCTCATATATTTTATCACATTTTTCGCGATTTGTAAAGATATATTTTAAATAAATGTAGCAGAATATCGCATCTTTTTATTGGCAATACTTATAAATGGAAAATTGAAAATGGAAATATGAAAATCGGGATGTGTTAGTTGGGAGGAAATATGAAACAGAATGAAAAGGATACACAGAGCAAAAATCTTGATAAGATCGAGGAGATAAACGAAACGGGAAGTGTCACGGCAAAGGGAAAGGGCACGAATATACATTGCCTGTCGATAATCGGGCAGATAGAGGGACATTATATGCTCCCCGAGGGACAGAAAGCGACGAAATACGAGCACGTAATTCCAATGCTCGTGTCGATCGAGCAGGACGAGGAGATAGACGGACTTTTAGTCCTACTTAACACAATGGGAGGCGACGTAGAGGCAGGACTAGCCATCGCGGAGGTCATAGCGTCGATGAAGAAGCCGACGGTCTCGGTGGTCTTGGGCGGCGGACATTCGATAGGAGTGCCGCTTGCGGTGGCGAGTAAAAGGTCATTCATCGTGCCGAGCGCAACGATGACGATACACCCCGTCCGCTTTAATGGACTCGTCGTGGGAGTACCGCAATCCTTCACCTATTTTCAGGAGATGCAGAAGAGAATAATCGACTTCATCTGTAGCCATAGCCGAGCGAAGAAAGAGAAGATTTATGAGCTGATGATGCGCCCGGATATGATGGCAACCGACGTCGGCTCAATAATCGAGGGCAGAGAAGCGGTTGAATACGGACTCATCGACGAAGTCGGCGGACTCGACACCGCACTTGAAGCACTCGAAGATATGATAAAAGACTTCAGATCACCACCCGAAAACACAGACAAATAAATTGCGGTTTATAAGCCTTCCCCAGCGGGTAGCGAAGCGGCATCGCGGTAGTGAATGACAACACGGTGTGTTGTCAGAGCCGCGATGTGCCCGAGCCGCAGCGAGACAGGGGGACCACGAAGTGGTGGATGAGGAGGTCGCCCTTTTGTGGGTTTCACGTCTTTTGTGAACCTTGTTTCGTTGCAAAGGAATCCTTGTGTCACAAGATAAAATTCACACAGCTCCCGTGAAATACATCCTAATAGCGACCTCCTCTATCCACATATTTCGCTTCGCTCAAATGCAACCTCGCTTTGCGAGGTCGCCGCGTGGTCCCCCGAAAGGCGCGTTTTGCTTGCAAAAGGTGCTACGAGGGCTTGCCCGAGTTGCTCTCCGCTGGAGAAGGCTATTCGTTAAATCAAAATTCAAACCACAAAAGGGAGCCGAGGCTCCCTTTGATTGTTTAGCGGCGATTGTTTTAAGGATATCGCTCGTCAATTTCCTTGCACATCAGCAAAAATTTACAAATGTCCTCTTGCATTTGTTTTGTTGCAATGTTTATTGTACTTTTATCCTCTTTTGCTATTCGTTCAGCAATACTTGAAATTGGCTGAAACTTTCCCCAAAATGATTTACCAAGCAAATCGTGTTGAGATGATAATATCGTTGATCTTTTTTTGTCTATTCTGTGGTACAATGCACCTATAATTTCTGAACTGCAGTTTTGACACGTTTTGCATTCCGGACAAAAATATATGCCATAATGTTCGGATAAAATTGTTCCGCATTCACATTGATGAATTTTCAATGGAAAATTTCTCCTTATTTAATTATTTTGTTATTTCCCCATCGGAACAGTATATGATATAGTTTGCGCTATTATTCCAATTGTAACCTTTGATAATAGTTTCCCAATTTGATACAGTCCCGTTATAGTTCACTGATGCTAAACTGATGTCGGTAGATAACACAAAACTGTTAATAGATATTATACTGTTTGGAAGATTGATTACTTTCAATTTCGCGTTTCTATTAAATGCGCTTTGTGCGATTACCAATGTTCCGGGTCGTATTGTGAATATTGCCTGGGTATCATCACAATCTATCACGCATTTTCCTACATAAGTTACGCCATTTTCCGTTTCCTGTATGTTTTTACAACCACCAAAAGCAAAGGAACCTAGAGTAGTTACACTCTCTGGCAAGGAAATGTTGGAGAGCTTGCTACATCCTTGAAATGCATAGTCTCCAATGCTTTCCAATTGGCTATTTTCACCGAAATAAACGCTCTCTAATTTTGATAAGTCTGAAAAATGTTGAGGCCAAAAATCATCACCCAAAGCTATATATCCGCCGGAAAAAGCCGATTTACCTATTATTTTTACGCTATCTGGAATAGATATTTGCGTTAACTCCAGAGCGAAGTAAAACGCATATTCATCAATGATTTCAAGTTTGCTGTTTTCCTCGAAAACAACGCTTGTCATTTCCAGGCATCCATAAAATGCTTCTTTTCCTATACTTATTACGCTATTGGGAATAGTGATGCTTTGTAGCTTGTCGCACCAATAAAATGCGGATGCCTCTATGGTAGTGATACTGTTTGGTATTATCACCGAAGTTATTTCTTTACTTTTGAATGCCTCGGCGCCGATGACTGTAACAGGAACGCCGTTGTATTCATCTGCAATTATTACTCTTGTTGACTCGCCGGTATAATCAATGACCTCTGCATGTGTACCGCCAGGTACCACAAAATATACAACTCCTTCGCTCGCAGATATGGGATTATCGCAAATTTGGCAATACCCATCAGTGCCGAGATTGTGAGAAGATTTGGCATTGATTTCAGCGCACACAGTGCATTTTTGCCAGTGATCGTTCTTATCGAATTCGTAAGTCTCCGCCCAATCGTGAGATGCGGGTACAATTTCTTGAACAACGGTTATTTCCCGACAAACAGTGCAATGTTTTCCCTCTGCAAGCCCATCTGTGGTACATGTCTTTTCTACCGCCGCATCAACGACCTCGGTGTGACCGAGAGTTTCGACGATCTCTTGCGTTACAAGCGTCTTATTGCATACAGAGCAGTGCTTACCCTCGGTAAGACCTGTTTCGGTACAAGTTGGAGCGACCGCTGCATCAATGACTTCGGTGTGACCAAGTGCTTCGACAACCTCCTGCGCCACAAGTGTCTCATTACAGACAGAACAGTGCTTACCCTCGGTAAGACCTGTTTCGGTACAAGAGGGAGCGACCGCTGCATCAATGACTTCGGTGTGACCGAGAGCTTCAACGGTCTCTTGCGTTACAAGCGTCTTATTGCATACAGAACAGTGCTTACCCTCGGTAAGACCTGTTTCGGTACAAGTTGGAGCCACCGCTGCATCAACGACCTCGGTGTGACCGAGAGCTTCGACGATCTCTTGCGTTACAAGCGTCTTATTGCATACAGAACAGTGTTTACCCTCGGTAAGACCTGTTTCGGTACAAGTGGGAGCCACCGCTGCATCAACGACCTCGGTGTGACCGAGAGCTTCGACATCTTTCGTCTCCTTTTCTCCGCAATTACATACCCTCTCCTGAACACCCTTTTCGGCACATGTGGGTTCCTTGGTTGTTTTCCACTCCCCCCATTCGTGCTCGTGCTCACATCCTGCCAGTGCGAAAACCAACATAAAAAGCAATGATGTAACAAAAACAGATAATAAAAACTTTTTCATTTTGTTTACCTCCAAAATTAAGATAAACCAATTATATGACAAATAGTCATAAAAGTCAATTTGCATAATAAACAAAAATGCCTCGATTATTTTGTTGAAATATGACACTGTGTCATATGTATGCTCATATAAATATGATAAAATGTCATAAAGAGATATGAGAGGGGAGCCCGAATGGAAACAAATTTGAGAAAATTGCGTCTCGATAAAAAGAAAACGCAGCTAAACGTCCAGATGGAAACGGGAATCGAGCAAGCGCTCCTTTCAAAATATGAGAGTGGGAAGAGAATACCGCCCACGGAAACTCTTATAACGCTCGCAGATTATTACGACGTGAGTATGGACTATATCATGGGAAGGACAGACAACCCGAAAATAAATAAATGATAACAAAAAACGGCGATCGCTCGCCGTTTTTTGTCAAGTAAAAATTCATAAAGCCATCAACTTTCCGCGACAGCGGAAAATAACACTTTTGCATAGCAAAAATATCACGCTCGCAAAGCGAGCATATCACGTTGCCGCAAGGCAACATATCACTGTGCGCTATTTGGCGCACACCGCCTCGCGCACCTCTCCCTCGCGGCAGATAAGCTGTGCCTTACCGTTCTTCGCAACGTTAAGGATCGCCTGCTCGCCGCCAACTATGATCATTTCGTTGCGCGCGCAACCGATGCCGAAAGGCTTTCCCTTAACGGTAAAGGACTCGCCGTTTACCGAAAGCACAGTTTTTCCCGAAAGCGCAGAGTAAGAATATTCAACCGTTACCTCGCCCGCCTCAACGCGAACGAGCCATTTTTGTTTAACCATAAAAGCCCCCAAAATACAGATCTGTACCGCCATTATAACTCGAAATTACCAAAAAGTCAATAGCAGACAGACTCTGTTATACCTCTTTTCCGCCGCGCTTTTTTCTCACCGCCTCGATCACAAAAAGAATAAGAGCGTAGCAGAAAGCGTAGATCACAGCCATGACCCAAGCGGTCAGAGGAGTGCCGTCAAGCAAGGGAGTGTAAATGTGAAAGGCATCGGAAAAGCCGAGACAACCGACGAGAAACGCGCCGACTGTCATGTAGCACGCAAAGCCGAATAGAGTGCAGTACCATTTTTTGTACGTGACGCGAATCCAACCGAAAAGCAGAAGAGCAATAGCCAACGTTGCAGAAAAGCTGTGATGAAGCAGACCCGAAATCGTCGGAAGATAGAAAACGGTCGGACCCTGACCGATAAAGGTGGGATAAGCAACGGTCGCAATGCCGCCGAAAACAGCCAGAAGCCAGACGGCGTGGAGAGCATAATTGTCCTTTTTGCCAAAGAGTACCGCAAGAGACAAAACAAGACTCGTCATACCGCAAAAGCTGTCGGGAATGATCTGCTCCCATCTGACGTCGCCGTAGCGAAAGACCTGAGAGAGCCTGTTTGCGAGAATTGCGACAAAGAGCGCGGCGGCAAGAGACCTCAGAATTATCATCCTCGCCCTCTCGGATCTTGCGTATTTTTTAGCGCACAGAAGACCTATGACAGCGGTAAAAGCAGTGATCCCGATATAAGTAAAATGCTCGAATCCAAAGACAACAGCGGGCATAAACACCTCCAAAAGACTAAAGAGGGAGGTCACGCGCGATGACCTCCAAATCAAATTTCAGCCCTATTATAGTTTAAAATGCCACCGTTGTCAAGGTGAAAAGCCGTGTAAAAGCATAGGTTTAAGAATAATTTATAATTGCACTCCGCACCGATCATGCAGAAAAAACATCACACGTAAACAAAAAGGAGCCGTGACGCACCTACGATAGAGCAGGTGAACCACGGCTCATTTTTAAAAAATATCAAAATATCTTCTCAGACACACCCTCGCGTCAGATCACCAGATAACGATACGCTTTTCGGGAGCGATATACATCTGGTCTGTCTCCTTAACGTCAAAGGTCTTGTACCACTCGGAGAAGTTTCTCGGAGGCATATTCGTGCGCAGGATGCAGGGACCGTGAACGTCAACGGAGAGAAGAAGCTGGAGATATTCGGGCTTTGCCTTTTCGCACCAGATCTTTGCCCAGTTTGTGAAGTATTCCTCGTATGACGCACCCTCTGTCTTTGACATGATGTCAAGCGTTACCGACATGCCGCCGTTGTCCGCCATGTTTTCGCTTACGATAAACGCGCCGTTGACCTTGCCCCAGGGGAGCTCGATTCCGTCGAACTGCTCGATCATCTTCTGTACCTTTATGTCAAATCTCTTGAAGTCGTCCTCGGTCCACCAGTCGTTGATGTTACCGTTTTCGTCGCATTTCGCGCCGTTGCTGTCAAACGCGTGCGAGATCTCGTGACCGATAACGCTGCCAATACCGCCAAGGTTTTCGCTTCTCGTCTGCTTTATGGAGTAGAAGGGAGCCTGAAGGATAGCCGCAGGGAAGGTGATGTCATTGACGAAGGGATCGTAGCAAGCGTTCACCATGTGACCGGGCATTGCCCAGTTTTCGGGCTCTGTGGGCTTGTCAAGCTTGGAGAGCATGTCAAGCTGCTTGATCTCGTAGAGCGCGCCCACGATATCGTAAAGCGAGTCCTCGGGGTTGAAAACGTACTTGTCGTAGATCGCTCTGGGCTTGTCGGGATAACCCATCTTAACGCCCATCTTGGAGAGCTTGAGGATAGCCTTTTCCTTTGACTCGTCGCCAAGGATGTCGTTGGTCTTGATGCGGGTCTTATATGTGTCGATTATCTGATAAACGATCTCGGTAATGTCCTTCTTTGCCTCTTCACCGAAGTACTTTTCACCGTAGTAGATGCCCACAGGGTCGGAATACTTGCCCGATGCGAGATTGTATGCAAACTTTTCGATCGACTGCATCTTCGCAACACCCATAAGGGCTCTGCCGTATGCGCCGCCGAGATCGCGAAGCTCCTCGGAGAGATAGCTGCAGTCACTAAGAAGTCCGGTTACGTATGCCCAGTGCTTGTAGAGCTCGAGCGTTTCCTTATTCAAAACCTTTGAGAAATTCTCAAAGAATCTCGGCTCGGTTACAACGACTGTTGCGGGAACATGACCGAAAAGATCGGCAAGAATCGCACAAAGATCGATAGTCGAGAGCATTTCTGCAACCGCGCCGGTCTCCATGGGGTTGTACATCTCAACGTATCTTGACCATTCCTCCTGCGTCTTGACGAGTCCGCCGAGGATCTCGTCGAATGCAAGAGTGTCGGCAACGTACTTTTCCTGATCCTCGGCAGAGAGATCGGTGTAAGCCATAACAGCCTTTGCAACGCCTGTCCAGATACCGAGGATCTGCTCCTTCTGAGCCGCCATTTCGGGCTTGTAGTAGGACGCGTCGGGAAGGATAACACTAGCCCCCTGAATATATGCGAGGTGCTGCTTTGTGTTCTTCATATCGGTCTCAACACCTACGTTTATAGGTGTGGGAATACCTTTGAGCGAAAGGGATCTGTAGAGACGGCTGAAATCCTCGAGCGACTTGATCCCGTCAAGAAAAGCGAGGTTTTTGAGCGCGGGAGTGATGCCGTCCTTCGCCTTTTTCTCTGCGTCACACGCGATAGCGTAAAGCTCGCAGGCTCTCTGAAGATGGATGTTCGGATATGACTTGTTCTCGGTCATAGTCTTGAACTCTTCCATCATTATTTTTTCAACACCGTCAGCAAGCTCAGCAAAGCCGCCCGCAAAGGGCTTGTCGTCGGGAATGACAAGCTTGTCAAGTGTTTCCCGGTTTACGTAAGTGTAAAGATCGTCTTGAATTCTGATGTTTTCCATAGATATGTCTCCTTGTAATATGTTTTGTAATATGTCTTGCAATATGTTTGGCAATATGAAATTGCCATCATGGGTCTATTATACCACAAAAAACAAAAAATGCAAGTAAAAAAAGCAACAGGTTCAAATTGCCGCGTATGTTGTATATTTTTGAGGACGAGGAGAAAGATCGTAATGAGTTTTTGGAATTGAAGCGAAAACATAACTAATAAGATTGTAACTCTTCAGCCATCACTTCAAATATTGATTTATCGGTGTGTTAAGCCTTCCCCAGCGGGGAAGGGGGACCACGAAGTGGTGGATGAGGAGGTCGCTTTTTCAAGGGTTTCACGTCCTTTGATTACCTTGTTTCGTTGCAAAGGAATCCTTGTGCCACAATACAAA
>JBGUSX010000090.1:0-6586 GCA_045132775.1 Eubacteriales bacterium | reverse complement strand
AGGCGCACTCCCTGCGGTCGTGCGCGGCTCCACCGCACCACATCATCCGCCTCTCCGCACCTCTCCGTCTCCTTCACGCCGCCTGCGGCATATCACTCGCGCACAGCGCGAATATCACTGCGCCACGCGCAATATCACTTTCGCAGAGCGAAAATATCACCGCAACGCACCGCGTTGCTCGGACCGGTGTCGCGGGACGACACCTTGCAATAATCTTCAATCCAATTCTCACTTAGATCAAGGCTTATCTCACCAAGGATGATACATTCCCCCCAAAAAAGCGAAGCCTGTTCGTCCGCATCCCCTTGCAACACCTAACAGTTCAATGTCAACCGTTAAATTACTTAATATCTACAAGCATTTCTCCACCTACCGCTCGCCGAAGCGAGCGAGGAGAGAGGGTTTCTTAAGGGGGAGAGGATTGCAAAAAGCTCGGCATTAACGAACACCTTAAAATCGCTAACGCTTTGCCGAGGTTTGAAGCACCCCTTCCCCTTGAGCGGCGTTTCTTTGGTTCGTTTCTTGCCGACGTGGGCAAGAAATGAACATAAAGATAAATAGCAATTTATCATACCCTTCCAAATTTCCACTCTCCACTTTCAACTTTCAGCTTTCAATTTTCAACTTTCCCCTCGTACTTCCTGTCATAATAGCGATCCAAAATAGGCTTAAAAGTACAATTTTTCCACGCGGTAGGATGACCGCAATAACCGTATAACAGATCCCTGCGAGCGATCTTATCGGGGAAAGTAAACCTCGCGCACTCACAAACCGTCCTTGATGAATCCTTCGCGTCCTTGAGATAAGGACACATACCGGCAAACGCCATAAAAAATCCTTTCTACGCATCCTGCGATTTTAGTAACAAATAAACACTTAACGCTTAAAACTAGCACCTAGTATTAAGCACCTAAAAAGCAACCCTTCTCACACCGTCCCCGCAAAGCGCGCAACCACCCACACACCAATGCAATCCCACTCCTTGCAAAAAGAACAAATGTTCGATTATAAAATTTAAAATATAAAGCCCTCAAAAGAAAGCCCATTCAATCAAACTAAAAAAAGAAATAACTTGTCCGTATTCTCCACGCAATACCCTTGACAAACCTCATAATCCTAATAACGACCGCCCCCGCTCATTGCCCATCTGAGCATACCGCTTATAAAGCAACACGTTGTTAAGTCTGCTTAACAATTCCCAAATTGTTAATCTCACTTAACACACAAATTAACTTTTTTCCGTACACGTTGAGAATAAAAGTAACAG
Organism: Eubacteriales bacterium; assembly: GCA_045132775.1. GTDB lineage: Bacteria > Bacillota > Clostridia > Oscillospirales > CAG-272 > SVTX01. The sequence continues at coordinate 5,319 of JBGUSX010000090.1, read as the reverse complement.
AAAGAATATTCCCTTCGCAAAAAGCTATGCGAAGTCCATACTACGACAAAATAGCACAAACAATATCAAAGCTTTCCAAAGCAACACTTTTGCCTGAAAGTATCGCAACTTTTCAATATCTCCCGATATCTCCTTCCCTTCTTGGCTCGCCTCTTGCTCGACTGCACCAATTATAGCACATCTGTTCTATTTTGTCAACCCCCAAAAAAATATTAATTTTAATTAACTTTTTTTCGAAAACCTGTTGACATTTGCTTAACTCCGTGATATAATAAAAAAGAAGCAAGGATAAGCCCCCTGCTTCTCGGCAGAACGTGATTTTTAACACATATGATCACCCTGCCCCATTCAACTGAACGGAGATAGATATGAACGATTTTAACTCAAGATTGGCTGTCGTGATGGCTGAAAAGAATATCAAAGCCGCCGAACTGTCAAGGCTCACGGGAATCTCCAAGCCGCGACTCAGCCAGTATAAAAACGGTGTCTATGTCCCCAAGGCCGATGCGATATGCGCTATGGCGCGCGCGCTCGGTGTAAGCGAAGCCTACCTTCTCGGAACCACCGATATTCCCGAGGCGCGCTCGGGAGGAAAATACAAGGTGCTCCCCGTCATAGGCAAAATCGCGTGCGGCAATCCCGTCTTCGCAAGTGAGGAGGACGGCGGTGCCGTCTACACCGATGCGGATACCGACGCAGATTTCTGCCTCATCGCCCGCGGAGACAGTATGAAGGACGCAAGAATAAATAACGGCGATACCGTGTTTATCAAAAAATCGGATTCGGTAAATAACGGCGAGATAGCCGCTATCATCATCGACGACGAGGCAACGCTAAAAAGAGTCTACTACTACCCCGAGAGCGCAAAGCTTATGCTCATCTCGGAGAACAGCAATTATGAACCTATGGTCTTCTCGGGTACGGAGCTCGAAAAAATCAGGATCATCGGTAAAGCGGTCGCCTTCAAGTCAGAGATCCGATAACCGAACCGGGCATCATAGTCCCTGCGATAGTCCCTACGACAGCCGCCGCGATCCAGTGCATGTTCGAAATCATCGCCCGAGCCTCAGCGTCACGGCAGCAGATCTTCAATAACGTCACGGGCGTGACACTCTGACACTCCAAGACGGTTCACCACCTCACAAATTCGCTCCGCATCGGAGCGGTTAAGACAGACCGAGTGGAGAGTCCACTCCTCGCCGGACGGACACCTCACCAAAATTCCAAACCCGGCATCCCCCTCGTCGATCACACTCAGATCAACGAAATTCATTTTCATCTTATTCACGGCTCTCTCCCCTTTCTTAAGGACTCGTAGAACTATTCTACACGAAAAATCACCGCCGACTCGATTAAGATGAAAAAAACGCTGATTTACACGTTTTTGAGCCTAAAATCGCAAAAAAACGCATCCAATAAACAAAATTAACGATTTTTGTATATTTATTCACTATTTTAACTTTTTATACATAATAGGAAATCCTTATACTTAAAGGAATAATGGCACTAAGGATAAATCATTTACAATAAATTGCCTCAAATATAATGTATATATTCACAAGGAATTGCAAATGACAGAACTTACAGCACTCGAACAATCTAACCTGACCGACTCTTCCGACACGACCGTATCGGTTGATACAGTTAAACGCTCACCGCAGCTTCACAAAGGCCACAGATCTCGTATGAAGAAGAGATTTTTAGCCAACAACGGAAAGGACTTTTCCGACCATGAGCTGCTCGAATTACTCCTCTTTTACAGTATACCGAGAGCAGACACCAACGAGCTTGCACACGAGCTTTTAAACAGATTCGGCTCACTCCGAGCCGTCTGTAATGCAGCCCCCGAAAACCTTGGAAAAACAAAGGGAATCGGGCCCTCAACATCCATTCTTTTCAAGCTAATTTTCGTCATTCGTAAGCGAATGGACATTGAAAAATACAACCTCAAAAAGCTCTCCGCAGACCGCATCGGCAATGTCGGAAATTTCCTTATAGACTACTACAAGGATAACCCTAGAGAAGAGCTTTGCGCCCTGCTCCTTGATAACAGCTTAAGGCTGATCGATTTCGTTTCGCTCTCAACAGGAAGCGTCAACAGCGTCTTTATAGATGTGCGTTCACTCGCCAAGCTAGCTCTCGACAAGGATGCATCTTACGTTATTCTATCGCACAATCATCCCGCAGGAACACTCAATCAGAGCAACGAGGACAAGGCGATCACCATGCAGGTGCAAGCCGCGCTCCACACGATAGGCATCACCCTGCTAGACCATATCATTGTCAACGACGTGGCTTATATGCCGACTCTGATGGCGCAGATAAAAGGCAGAGTTCCGCAGGCAGACGTTGAGATGATCAACAAATTTTATTGGGGTTGAGCCCCCGGCAAACAAGCTCAAAACACTTATGATATATAGTGTAATCAACTACACTTTATAAAAAAAAAATTTAGAAATATATAAATCGGAGGATTCACAAATGCCAATTTTTGAACACGACGACACGATCGAAGTAGGCGCCAATATTAAGGTTATAGGCGTAGGTGGCGGCGGAAACAACGCAGTCAACAGAATGATCTCTTCTAACATCAAGGGTGTTGAATTTATCACAGTCAACACCGACAGAATGGCTCTTCGTCATTCCAATGCTCCCTCTCAGCTCATCATCGGTGAGAAGCTCACCGGCGGTAGAGGAGCAGGCGCAAAGCCCGAGATCGGTAAGCGCGCAGCTGAGGAATCTCTTGAGGATGTCAAGTCCCTCCTTCGCGACACCGACATGGTCTTCGTTGCTGCAGGTATGGGCGGCGGAACAGGAACAGGTGCTGCTCCCGTTGTTGCTCGCGTTGCTCGTGAAATGGATATTCTTACTATCGGTATCGTTACCCGCCCCTTCTCCTTTGAGGGTAAGGTAAGAGCTAATAACGCGGCTGCAGGTATCGAGGAGCTCGCACAGTTTGTTGACGCTCTCATCGTTATTCCCAACGACAAGCTCCAGGAGGCAAGCGATCAGAGAATTACTCTCGCTAACGCTTTTGAGGTTGCTGACGACGTTCTCCGCACAGGTGTTCAGAGCATCTCCGACCTCGTTAACGAAAAGGGTCACATCAATCTCGACTTCGCTGACGTTTCCACCGTTATGAAGGATGCAGGCTACGCTCACATGGGTGTTGGTTATGCTGCAGGTAAGGATAAGGCTGAAGAGGCTGCAAAGATGGCTATATCCTCTCCCCTTCTCGAGTCCTCCATCAATGGTGCTCGCGGTATCCTTATGAACATCGTTGCTTCCCGTGACATCGGTCTTGAGGATGCTTACGTTGCTTCCGATATCGTAAGAAGCGAGGCTCATCCCGATGCTAACATCATCTGGGGTGTTAAGTTCGACGACGAGCTCGAGGACGAGATGAGAATCACTATCATCGCAACAGGCTTTGACAAGAAGGACACTGTAAAGGCTGTTGAGGATGATGATCTCTGGAACTCCATGATCACCAGAAGAAAGAAATAATCACAGATCGTTTCTGAATTAAAAAGACATATAAAAACTGCACGGATATTAACGTCCGTGCAGTTTTTATGTCTGGTGTTGACAAGAAAACACGAATTTTATAAATCTTTTGTTTGTTTGTCAACTTATAATTTATTTTGTAGCTCCGTCTGTAAGCCGGGTTCTGTCTTAAACGGTCATCAATCTTTGCTTACCGTCACCGATAAGCTCCTTCGCTCCCGCGAAATGCCACCCTGAGATATCTCTTTCGAGAGTGTCGGGCAAACGCTCTCTCGGGGTGTTGCTCCAGGTAGGGTTTACAGCAAACCTATGTTACCATAGGAGTGGGTGAGCTCTTACCTCACCTTTCCATCCTTACCTGAAGAGCTGTGAGAGGCACGGAACAACAAGCGCGATAAGACGCGCCTGTTTAGCTCCGTTTTTCTCACCTGCCGTACGGAGTACGGCGACGGTAATAAAAGCGAAGCTTCCGTATCCTTCACAACTCTTCAGGCGGTATATTTCTGTTGCACTTTCCCGGCGGTCTCCCGCGGCTGACGTTATCAGTTACCTTGCCCTATGAAGCCCGGACTTTCCTCGCGCGGATACCTTTCGGCGTGACCGCACGCGACCGTTCGGCGAAGCTACCTCGGTATTATATCATTTTTCTTTCATTTTGTCAATCTTTTTGTTCTTCATTTCTCTTTTTATTTTGTCTTCAATTATTGAAAACGCTGACAGAGAGTTTTTTTCTCTTCACTTTGACGAATTATAGCGCATTTTTGTGGGAATAATTCTCTTAATACAAAAAATTATTTTTGGAGAGAAAATATGTTTTACAATAAAGTTGAGCTTTGCGGTGTGAACACATCCGAGCTTGTTGTTCTTGACGATGATGAGAAAAAAAGTCTGCTTGACAGGATAAAGCACGGTGACGCGGCGGCGAGAAACGATCTTATCTGCGGCAATCTGAGGCTGGTTCTGTCAATTATCAAGCGATTTACCGCTAGGAAGGAAAACGCTGACGATCTTTTTCAGGTCGGTTGTCTTGGGCTTGTAAAGGCGGTTGACAACTTCAATACCGACCTTGACGTTAAATTCTCGACCTACGCTGTGCCTATGATAATTGGTGAGATACGGAGATATCTCCGTGACAACACCGCCCTTCGCATCAGCCGCTCCATTCGCGATCTTGCATACAAGGCTTTGCGCATAAGAGAGGATATTCAGGCAAAAAAGGACCAGGAGCCAACGCTTGACGAGATTGCTCGCGAGCTTGACGTCAAAAAGGAAGCTTTATCCGAGGCTATGGAGGCGGTCGTCGAGCCGATCTCGATCTACGAGCCTGTCTATAGCGAGGGGGGCGATTCGCTCTACGTTATCGATCAGCTTGCGGACGGCTCGGAAGCGGACGATTCCTGGCTTGAGAGCATCGCGCTCAAGGAAGCAATGAAGACTCTCTGTGAGCGAGAGAGGTCGATAATCACGATGCGATACTTCAAAAACCGCACCCAGACCGAGATCGCGAACGAGATCGGAATCTCACAGGCGCAGGTCTCGAGACTTGAAAAAGCGGCGCTTGCTAAAATGCGGAAATGTATGGTGTGATTCAATTTTTGATTTGTCGGTGTGTTGCTATTGGACAAACGATATAAATTACCGCCACGGCTACCAAACGCACGTCTCTCACACACCGTAGGGGAGGTGCTTGCTCCTCCCGATCTAAAGCATTTGTTTCTTCTTTAGCCATAAGGGTTTAATGGTCGTTTGTTAGCGGGAGGAGCCGTGGGGTTCCCCGAAGTGAGCCTGCGAGCTTTGGGGGTTCCGAGCTTG
>JBGUSX010000089.1:0-3772 GCA_045132775.1 Eubacteriales bacterium | reverse complement strand
CAAGCTCGGAACCCCCAAAGCTCGCAGGCTCACTTCGGGGAACCCCACGGCTCCTCCCGCTAACAAACGACCATTAAACCCTTATGGCTAAAGAAGAAACAAATGCTTTAGATCGGGAGGAGCAAGCACCTCCCCTACGGTTTTAAAGTGACGTTTGATTTATAGCCGTGAAGAAATCTAAACCCGTTTGCAAATTTCAAACACACCGCTAAATTGCAATTTGCTATCTTCCCCATATTCCGACCAACAAAATATCGCGGCACGAAAATTCGTGCCGCGATCAAAACGCATATTATGTTTTTACTGTTTATTGTGCATCTCCGGATTCAAGCTCGGGAGCAGTCGCCGTAACGACTCCCTCGTTATTGAGTCCGTTCGAGAACAAGGTAAAGCTCTCGTCGGTGATCATACTCTTCGCCTCGTCAACGCTGTCAACGATAGCAAAGTAAGCAATATCAATGTAGTAAGGAGAGGGAATGAACGCTCCGCTATCATCCTTTGGCGTAGCACCTGTGGTGAAACGGAATTTGACCGTCTGCTCGGAATTGCAGGTGTAACCGTTTCCTGTTCCCAATTCACCATTCATAGAAGCATAGTGTGAAAGATCGATAACCCATACCATCCAGGTATCAGCCTGACCCTCTGCAACCGTATAAGTCGTGCTCACGTGTCCGGCATAATCTCCCGTCTGAGCATCGAAAGCAAGAGTATCTTTCCCACTTGTCCTTATCTTGATGACCGCATATCTACCCGTGCTGATAGCCTCGGTCGTAAGCTGACCGCCTGCTGCACCGCCGGTGAGATTGACATGCGTACCACCGTACGTAACATCACACCGAACGAACGAAACGTTGTTTTCCTGATCTATGGTCAAGGGGGTCATTTTTGCATCAGTAAAGGCAGCCTGATTAAAGCATCCGATCTTCGTAATATCAAAGAACTTATTAACGTCCTTGGAAATGTTCTGCTCAAGCTTCTTGTCTCCGCAGACTGCGCAAGCGATCTTGTTGATCATATTACCCTCTTCATCAGTCACAGAGGAGTAACCGTAAGCGTGCTTACCCTCAAGACATTCACCGGTAGACACGTCAGCAAATCCGTGTCCGCCCGTCTTGTCGGAGATAACCACCACGTTCTGCTCGTCAACGAGCTTGTCAAGCTCTGCCCACGAGCCGTCAACGAACGCAACGTACTCGATATCGATATTAGTCGCCGCCGCCATACTCGAGAAGTTGAGATAGAACGTATCGATCACGTATTCGCCCGTCTCGGAATCCTTTACGTACTCCGCAGGGAACATATCCTTAAGATTGACCACGTACGTAGTCCATTCGTCGCTTTGCGAAGCGGAAAGAGGCACTGCGATCTCAAGCATACCGTTCATTCTGCCCATCGCTACCGCATCGTCGGTATTATACTCGGTCGTTGAGAAGGTGAGTTGGAATTTCTGCGCAGGATTATTGGTCTTAGCTCTCATAACCAGCCACTCGGCATTTCCTACGCTCTCGGTATATTTCTGATTAGCTCCGGTTGTCTGACCGTCCCACATATCCTCCTGAGCTCTCTGCCAGAGCACCTGAGCGGTCTGAGGAGTCATAACTCCCTCAACTTCCTTTTCAAAGCCGGTATATCTCGAATAAACTCTGCCCGTCTCTCCGTCGTGAATGACCTGACCGGGCTTTCCGTTTCCTGAACCGTTGATCTGGTAGTATGTCTTAGCGGTCGATGCAAGCTCACCCGCATAGAAGTAACGTGTCACCGTGCTGTCAATGGTCTTGCTCGTTACAGCGTTTCCGCAGACAGAGCACTTGAACTGATACGTAACAGTACCCGCGGTCTCATCCTCGGTTATGTCAGCGTCACCGAGCGTGCACTCGCCAACGCACTTTTTATCCTCGGTCTTGGCCCAGTTGCCTCCTCCGTTCTTGTCCGAAAGGTAGAAGAGCTGCTCCTCGTCAACAATGGCAGCAACCTCCTCCCAGCTTGAGCAGTATGCCATATAGGAGAGGTCAAGAGTGCATCCGGGAGCAAAATTGCCCTCACAGATGTTGAAATAGAAGGTATCGAGAACGTAGTCACCGTTCTCCTCGGGGATATAGTGATCGGGGAATACTTTAGCAAGATCTATAACGAAGACCTGCCACTTATCCACCTCTCCCTGTGCCACGGGAACGGAAATGCTTATATTATCGTATGTAGTTCCGCCGTTGTGTGCGGTAGTACTTACGGTGATCTTAAGAGGTTTGAGATCTGCGGTATTCACTCTTACACGGATAACCATGTACGTAGCGTCTCCGACGTTGATACGGATTCCGTTCTCGGCATCGCCGTTGTTGGCGGGATTAACGTCCTTATCGTCACGCGCGAAGATGACCTGACCTACGTTGAAGTATTTTCCGCCGTTAAGGCCGGTCGGTCCCTCGTATCTCGTATAAGCGTCACCGGGCTCTATGTAGAGACCGTGATTGAAGTTCGTGTAGGGGTAATAAATGATACCGCCCGCATTAAGCTCACTTGCAGAAACGTATTTATTAACGCTCTCGGGAACGATCTTGAGATATTTAGCATATCCGCAAATGGAGCATTCGTAGGAGTTCTTTCCTCCGCCGATTATCTCAACGTAGCTGTGCTCCTCGTTAAATACCGCGCCCATACCGCACTCAAAGCAAGGATTCTCAAGCGTGTGAGTTCCCTTCTCCTCGTCGATAATGAAGTTGTGCTCGCAGTTTATTCCGTTGCTTATTTCGGGAGCCTTGGATGTAACGTCCTCGTAGAAGTAGCAGTTGGTATCGTTTGCGACAAAGCTCATAAGGTCCTCCTTCTCCTCGCAGAAGAGAACGTAGGAGACGTCGAGAGCCTCGGTGGAATTTATGTACGTCGAGAGGCAAAGCTTTTCAACGTAGTACTCGTCATACTGATCCGCAACGTATCCCATAATACCGCCGTCGGCATTGGTCTTGACCATCTTTGAGAGATCGATCGCGAGCGTGATCCAACCGGGCTTAAGACCGCTGATCTTGTAGGTATAGCTATCGTCAGCGTGCACGGACTTGATCTGAATCGATATGCTCGTCTGGGATCTCGGCAGACGGAGTCTTACAGCCATATACTTACCTACGGGATCGTCGTCGATAGAGCCCGCGTCCTCGATCGTCACGTTGCAATTTGCACCTGCAACGCCGCTGGGACGCTCAAATCTTCCGAATCCGACACCGGAAACGAAGTTGTAAACTCCCTCAATGCCGCTGCTTGCGGTCGAGTTGGCGATCTCGCTTGCGGGATAGAAGAGGTTGATCTCGTAAGGAACCTCCTGCTCGTAGCCTACGTAGTAGCAGATGTCGCAAACGTAGGAGTAGTAGAACAGGTCGCCCTCGTCCTCAACGTACTCGGTGTACTCGTGATTCTGGGGATTACCTGCCGCCTTGCCGCAGTGCTCGCACTCGGGCTTCCAGTGACCTGCCTCGTTGGCGGTATAATCGTGCACACCGAGACACTCTGCGGGATTACCGCAGATCTTACACGTGGGAACACCCTTGACCGACTTATACTGACAGGTACCGTCGGGGCATCTCGGATTAGGTGCCTCGGTGGGCTCTTCCGTGGGCTCTTCGGTAGGCTCCTGTGTGGGAGCCTGAGTCGGTTCCTCTGTGAGATCCTCGGTGGGCTCTTGTGTGGGAGCCTGAGTCGGCTGCTGTGTGAGATCCTCGGTGGGCTCTTGTGTGGGAGCCTGAGTCGGCTGCTGTGTGAGATCCTCGGTGGGCTCTTGTGTGGG
>JBGUSX010000088.1:0-18567 GCA_045132775.1 Eubacteriales bacterium | reverse complement strand
GGATTCCGGCAATTCAGCGTTATCACAAGCTACAAACAACACAACGGTAAACAATACGAACATAAGTGAGATGATTTTTTTCATTTTTCTTCTCCTAAATTATAGTTTTTTCGGTAAAAAAAGGTGCGCCAACCGAAGCCGCGCACCGAAAAACGCAAACTCCAATTGTCGCTACACAAATTCTGTACAGTATGAGCATTTATTTCATCATTCAGACAGGCGGGTTTGCATTTTTACCATAGCAAAAAGTCCTATCTGAACGTATGGGAAAAAGAGGGTATATTTCCCTCCTGAGGAAAAAACACCCATACTAAAAATGAATTTGTGTAGCATCAGTATTATAACATATATTTTTAGATTTGTAAATAGCAAAGCATAAAAAATAGAATCGTATTAGCGTTATGCATAAAGCATGCATTACCGATACGATTCTTTTTTAATTATTTCAGCTTCCCGTTTAGTTCTAAAGCATTTGTTTCTTCTTTAGACATAAGGGTTTTATACACGTTCGTTGAGCGGGAGGGGCACGCCCCTCCCCTACGGACGCAAAGCGAACCCGAAAAGGAAATTTGTTGCCGTGAAGATAAACCAAACCGTTCGACAAATCAAAATTTGAAATTCGCCGAAAGGACGTTATTATTCGATAATCGTATCTATCCCTCTTGATGCAAGATACTCGCGGTCGTTTGCGTGTTCCTTTAATATTATGGCAGGTCTGTGTCCCTTTTCAACCACATCCATAAACTCTTTTGCAGGCTGCCATCTGTTCTCGTCCGAATCGGCCGGGTGATATATGATCGCCTCGTTTCTGCGGATCGGAACGATCGGTTGCTTTTTATATTCCGCGATCAATTCTGCAAGCACCTTTGCCGCAGGCTTCAGATCATTGTTAATATCGATAAGTCCGAGGTCGTATTCAAGAGGATCATATCCCGTAAGCTCCGGGGATAGGTCGTGCGAGCACCACCAGGTAAGTCCCCAGACGTTTTCTGTCTCACAGATAACGCGGAAGCTATCGCGCACAAACTGCTCAATGCTTTCCCCTTCTCTCTCGAGCCAAAGCTTTGAGCATCCGAACTCCTGGATCCAGATCTTTCGGTTTTGATCCTTACTGTATGCCTTTGTCAATTCAGCCATATATTCCGCTATATGTATGCTCGACGTTGACAGGACGCCTCCGTGCTCCATTGCGCCCGTGAATTTTACCCAGGTATGCAACGGGGTGATCGAGCCCTCACTTACAAGCCCGTTTCTTGAAAACGCACGCTCGGCAAACCACGGCTGGTGGTCAACTCCGTTATTATGGAGCTTCCCGGGTGCGCACTCCTCACACACCGCAAGCATATCTCTTTGCCAACCGTCGTTGATCTCGATCGTGGTATTCTTATCCAATCCCGTTATGCAAGAAAGCTCGTTTCCGAGGTCAAATCCGAGAAATCTCGGGCTATCGCACACTACTGCGGCAATATTACGGATATAGAAGCGCTGATATTCCCTCTCTTTTTCTCCCGAAAACATTGAAAAGCCCCAATGCATACTCACAAAGGACGGGATAAAATAAAATCCGCTCATCCATCCCGTAAACAGACTGAGGCAGAAATCAAGCCCTACCTCCTCGCAAATTCTCACAAAACGCTCGAGATTTTTCATTGCCGTTGATGACATAGCGGTTGGATTGACCTGAAAATACGGCCAGATAAGATGCGCGCGAATATGGTCAAGTCCTATCGACTTTATAGTCTCAAGGTCCTTTTTTACCGACGATTCATCGAAATCTATCCAATTATGCAACCAATTTTTTGACGGAATATAATTTACACCAAATCTCATAATGATCTCCTGAACAAAAAGTTATTATTTAAAGTTATTTCTTTCTTTCACATTTTTATTTCATCTGAATTATAAACCTTTATAGTAAAAATGTCAATACGTATTATTCAATGAGCACATAAAAGCTACGCAATGGAGATCAATGAAAAGGAGAGACAAGAAACAGCCCCTCGCAAAAGGGGCTGTTTTTTTCGGTGTGCGGATTGGTAAATTGCAATTTATAGGTGTGTTTCACGGCATCAAATTTTTGATTAATTACGCTTTGCGTGAGCCTTCTCCTCGGGGAGAAGGTGGCGGCTTGCCGACGGATGAGGGGGCAATTTTCTTTGTGATGCAACCCCTCACCACCGCTTACGCGGAGCCTCTCCCCAGGGAGAAGCCTCTCGCAAAGCGTAATCGCAAGAAAATTTGTTGACGTGAAGATAATCCAATCAGTTCGACAAATCTAAATTTGAAAATGTATTCTTATTTTATTGCCTTTTCATCTGTCGCAGGAACAGAAGCGCTGCGAGGGCGAGGGAGATCACTGAATATCCGAGTACCCAAGCAAGATGCGGAAATATATCGGTAAAATTGCCGTTCAAGACCGATCTTTCAAGCTCGACCGCATGAACGAAGGGCAAGGCATAGGCGATCTGCTTAAACGCTCCGCCGACAAGCTCAAGATCGAACCAGATGCCCGACAGCCACGCGGAAAGGTTGGTCAGAAGTGCGCCGCAGATGCCGCCTACTTGCTTATCGTTAAGTATACTTCCGAAAAGCAGACCTAAGGCGATATAGAGCAATGATATCGGTATGATAAAGACTATCGAATACAGAATATTCACCGTAAGCTCAAGACCTAAGCAAAGAGCTGTGATATATGTGACGATGCTTTGCACGACAGATATCGGAATTATTGGCAGGGTATATCCGAGGATAAAATCGGTCGGTGTCATCGGTGTCGTATACAGTCTTTGCAAAAGTGCGCTCTGTCTGTCTTTTGAGATGAGGGTTGCCGAAAAGAGTGTCATAAACGAGAGACCGAATACACATATTCCCGGTGTCAGGCTATCGATCTCAAACAGACTAACGGGTATGCTTGCCTGTATCGCACTCAAAAGTAGTATAAGAACAAGCGGAAATCCGAATCCAAAGGCAAGGTTTAGTGGATCGCGCAATATCTCCTTTGTGTTTCTCGATGCGAAAGCTACTATTCTCATTCCCTCACCCCCTTGACTATGCGGACGAAGGCTTGCTCAAAATTATCTGTCTCTGTCATTTTCTTGATATTTTCCGCGGTATCGCACAATAGCAGCTTTCCGTCCTTCATTATCGCAATGCGGTCGGAGAGTGCCTCGGCTTCCTCCATATAGTGCGTGGTCAGTATCACTGTCGTTTTGCCTTTCAGCGAGCGTATTATTTCCCATAGGTCGCTTCGTGCGATAACGTCTAGTCCGAGCGTCGGTTCGTCGAGAAAGAGGATCTTTGGCTCGCTGATGAGCGCCATTGCGATACTCAGTCTTCTCTGCCATCCGCCCGAGAGCTTTCCCGCGCGTTTATTCATTACACCGCCAAGATCGAGCCTGTCGGAGAGCTCTTTTATTTTTGCGCTGCGTTTTTCCTTTGAAAAACCGTGCGCGCCGCATATCAGCTCCAAATTTTCCTTAACGGACAACCCCTGCGCAACCGCGGTCTCCTGCGGAGATACGGAAATCAAGGGTCTTACCTCTGCCGACTCGGTCTTTATGCTCTTTCCATGCAGAATTGCGTCGCCCGACGTTGCCTGTGTCAGACAGGAGAGCATTTTTACCGTTGTCGTTTTCCCTGCTCCGTTGATGCCGAGTAAAGAGAGCAATTCTCCTTCCTCTACGTTAAGAGAAAGTGCGTCGACCGCAACGGTGTCTCCGTAATGCTTTGTCAGCTCCTTTATTTCTATTGAATATGTTTTTTTCATCATCTAAGCTTCCTGTTCAGTCTCTTTTCCGCGGATTTGACGCTGAAGAACACGATCAGCCATATTACTGCATACACGGCGACGAAGATTCCCGTGAAGATGAGCAATGCCATCGGCTCAAACGGTATCCAGGTATTGAGCGTGTAGGTCAGGGTGTACGCCACGTAAAGCGTTGCAAAGTGGCACGCAAGAGACTTTGCGATGCTCCAGTGCTCTATCTGATTGAATACGCTCACTCCTGCGTGCAAAAAAGCAAGCAGGTAGGTCGACACGATCGCAAGCAGTATCTCTGTGCCTCCAATGCTGAAATCCTCAAGTGTTGCGCCGAGTATCGCAAAAACTGTTCCTACGATTATCGGTCCGAAGCCGCCAAACATGAGTCCTCTGTGTAAAAATTCCTTAAAATACTTATTCATATTAAAAACCCATCCTTTCTTTAACGTTTTTCATCTGTCTGCGAGAGACGTAGTCACAGTGTCCGCCCTTGAGATGCACCGAGAGCGAGCCTCCGATCGATGCCGAAAACCGCTCTATTGCACTGATGCGGACAAGGCAGGATTGATTTATCTTGAGAAATTCTCTTCCGCCGCTCTCTTCCGCTTGGTAAAGGCGCATTTTTGTCTTGAATTTTCCCTTTTCGGTCAAGGCATAGGTAATTCCGTCCGTGACCGTAAAGCAGAGGATATCGCTAATATTCAGGATCGCGGTATCGTTGCCGCAAACACCCACGATAACGTCGCTTTTTTCCTCTTTAAGCATAGCTTCGAGGCGATCGACTATCTCGCTTCGCTCCTTTGCATAGATTATGACCTCTTCGTCTCTCTCTTTGTCGATAATAATACTGTACTTCATTTTTCCTCCGATTTCTACGCGCGTAGTGATTTTCCCTACCACGCTGATATTATATCACCCGAAAATGCTGATTGTCAACACGTTTTCGGTATGCGGTCGTGTGTTTGGGGTGTTCGGTAGGTTTTCTTTATTCGATCGCATACAAAAACCGACACGGTTTTCCGTGTCGGCTGTATTTTATTTAGATAAATCAAGCTTCTTCAAGCGTGATCGCGTCAGCAAAGCCTGCGCCTGATTTTGAGTGCTCGGGGAGCGCGTGAACGAGAATTCGGATATCTATCTCCTCGCCCTCGCAAAGAGCGAACTTGCCCGTCTTATACTCTCCTGCGTGTCTCCATGGAAGATCAAGCACGCACTTGCCGTTTATATAGACGAAAACTCCGTCCCAGTGACCCCAGACGAATTTTATAAAGTAATCTGCGGTTCTTGAGGTAACCTTGGTCTTCATTCTGTAAATGCGGTATCCGCCCGTGAAGTCCTTTTGAAGCGCGCCGTGTACGAACGCGACGGGTGTAAAGGAGTTCATATCGTCGTCGCTTATATACATATTCGGATCGGGCTTGTCGTCAAGATCATATACCTTCGACATTGTGAACTTATCAAGCACCGTGATCCTTGCAGTCTCGGGACATACGGGCTGCTCGACTGCCTCAACGGTAAAGTCGCATTCTGCGCTTTCGAGTCCTTCCGAGGTAGCTATGAGCTTTATGCTCTTTGCATCGAGGTCGGACGTGACGAGTGCCTGGCAAAGACCGCAATACGCGTGTCTTTCAGGGAGAACATCTGACTCGTGCGAGTTGGGATCGCCGTTTCCGACTCCGCGGATATATCCGTCGCCTACGATCTCGAATTTTACAAGGTTGTCAGCCGTAGGGCAAACAATGCCGCGCTTGTCAACTATCGCAATATTTACGACCGCGGTATCCGCTCCGTCGTTCTTGATGCTCTGCATCTCGGGAATAAGCTTTACAGCGTAAGGCTTTCCTGCGGTTCTCTGCTCCGCCTTTGCAACGCACTTACAGTTTTTATAGCCCTTGACCAAGAGTCTGCCGGGTGCAAACTCGACCTGCCATTCGGCAGTATTTACGGGGTCGCACGCCTTCCTTCCAAGGCTCTTTCCGTTGAGGAAGAGCTCTGCCTCCTCGCAGTTCGAAGGAGCGGCGACGCGCACGGTCTCGCCCTTCTTCCAGTTCCAGTGCGGAAGGAGATGTATCATGGGCTTCGTAACCATGCAAGCCTTGTTATAATAGAAGGAATCCTTTGCAAATCCGCAGGTGTCCATTATTCCGAACTGCGAGGATACGGAGGGCCATACGAAAGGCGTAGGCTCGCCGCGGTAGTCAAATCCTGTCCAGATAAAGAAGCCCGCGTACCACTCGTGCTTAACCGTGAAATCCCAGTTCTCGCGGATGGTACATCCCCACGGAACAGCCTCCTCGTCGTAGTTTGAAAGCACTTGCGCTACCTCTCGGTCGCTCTTGTAGCATCCGCGCGTGGTGACTGCACTGTTGTTCTCCGAGCCGATGATAGGCTGAGTCGGGTAGTTTGCATGGAAGGATTCGAGCGTTTTATAGTCGTAGTTGTGGATGGTGTAGTTGATACCCGTGACATCCATCTCAAGTCCCGCGCCCTCCATTCGACCGTTGATCGCGCCCGTGATGAGTCTTGAGTCGTCAAGGTGACGGACGTAAGCCTTCATTCTACGGAACATCTTTGCGCCCTCCTCGGTGTTCTGGAGCGGCTCCTCGTTAAAGAGCGACCAGAAAATGACGGAGGGGTGGTTGCGGTCGCGGCGGACCATAATATCGAGGTTGTTAAGTACCTCGTCGTTCGACTCAAAGCGGCGATTCTCGTCCATAACGATCATACCAAGCTCGTCACACGCGTCAAGCACCTCTTTATTGGGGAGGTTGTGCGAGCAACGGTATGCGTTCGTGCCCATCTCCTTGAGTCGCTTAATTCGGTAATAAATGACAGAATCGGGCACTGCGACACCGACACCTGCGTGATCCTGGTGATTGCAGGTCCCCATAATGAGAAGTCTCCTGCCGTTGAGGAAAAATCCCTTATCTGCATCGATGCGGAAGGTGCGGAAGCCTATGCGCTCGGTGTGAGAGTCGATGACCTCACCGCTCTCGTCAAGCACGTCTACCTTGAGATTATAGAGCTTTGGGTTGTCAACATCCCAGCGCGTAGGACGGCTTACGGAAAGCGTCTGATTGACCGCCTTTTTTGATGCGTAAGCGATATTTATTGCCTTTGTCGTATTTGTTACTATTTCGGTCTCGCCGTCGAGGATCGTCGAGCGGACATAGCCGATCTTCTCCTCGTAGTAGTTGTTCTCGAGCATTGTCTCAACTTCAACGTTCCAGGAATTCTTTGTTCCTGCCTTGAGCACGGGCTTACCAAAAACGCCGTTGTGTGCGATATGGAGCTTGTCCTTTACGTAAAGGCGAACGTGACGGTATATTCCCGCGCCCTCGTACCACCAGCCCTCTGTCACGTGACCGTTGATGTGTACCGATACGACGTTCGGGTGGTTTCCGAAATAAAGTCTGTCTGTTATATTGAACGCACTCTCGGTATATGCGCTGTATGAGCGCGCCATAAGAGAGCCGTTGACGTAAAATTCCGCATTAACGCTCGTTCCCTCGAATACGAGCATAAATTCCTTGCCCGAGAGCGACTCGTCGAGCAAAAATCCCTTGCGATACCAGGCATCGTCCTCTTTTCTGTAGCCGTGGGAGTGTCTGTTATCGGCATCCATTTCGCTCTCTGCGTAATAGTCGTGAGGGAGATCTACAACTCTCCATTCGCTATCTCCCCACACCTTGCCCGCAGGTCCGCGCGCAGTTCCCGCTTTTGCGCTTGCGTAGTCCGAGCTATGACTGCTCTTTCCACTGTCAGTAACAGGTTCGCCTCTGAAAAACCGCCAATCGCGGTCCATATTCATAATTATTCTTGACATTTTGGATTCCTTTCTGTCTTGAAATCAAATTGCAACGACCTTGGAAATATAATATCTCCAATTCACCTATCATTATAACATTTACGTTTTTCTCTGTCAATATAAACATATTGCAGAAATATAAGAATATTGCAAAAGGAAAAAGGAGCCCGAGGGCTCCTTTTCGGATATATTAAACTGTGTGAACCTTGTTCTCTGCGTTTGCATTTGCATCTATGCCGTACTTTTCGTTCTTTCTGTGTTCAAAGAACTTGAGTGCGACCTGCTCGAAGAGTGCATAGGAAAGCACGTCCTCGTCCTGCTCAAGATATCCTGCAGGGATCTTTGCACGGAGAGTGTCAAGCTCGGGGGCAAGATCGTCTGCGGGACGGTAGTCGATGAGATCGGGGTTCTCACCGAGTATCTTCTTTATAAACTCGGGATCGATAGCTACGGGAGTCTTGCCGTACTCACCGCGAACGACACCCTTGAACTCCTTGGTGACCATCTTGTATCTCTCACCGTTCAGCACGTTAAGAACCGCCTGGGTTCCGACGATCTGCGACGAGGGAGTTACGAGAGGAGGATATCCTACGTCCGCTCTTACTCTCGGTACCTCTTCAAGAACCTCGGTGAGCTTATCCTCCTTACCTGCCTGCTTGAGCTGGCTCATAAGGTTGGAGAGCATTCCGCCGGGAACCTGGTAGATAAGCGCGTTTGCGTCTACCTTGAGTGCCTTGGGGTTGAGGAGTCCCTCTGCAAGATACTTCTCGCGAAGAGGATTGAAGTGCTTTGCGACCTTATCAAGAGCCTCAAGGCTGATGCCTGTGTCATACTGTGTTCCCTGGAGTGTCGCAACGATCGTCTCCGTAGGAGGCTGGGAAGTACCCATTGCCATAGGAGAGATCGCGGTATCAACTACGTCAACGCCTGCCTCAATAGCCTTGAGAAGTGTCATAGACGCAAGACCTGCGGTGTAGTGCGTGTGGAGCTGAATGGGGAGGCTTGTGCTCTCCTTGAGTGTCTTGACAAGCTCGTAAGCATCGAAGGGTTTGAGAAGTCCTGCCATATCCTTGATACAGATCGAATCCGCACCCATATCCTCGAGTCTCTTTGCGTACTCGGAGTAGTAGTCCATGGTATATACGGGACCTGTTGTGTAGCTGAACGCCGCCTGAACGTGTCCGCCTTCCTTCTTTGTCGCATTGATAGCGGTCTTGAGGTTACGGGGATCGTTAAGCGCATCGAAAATTCTTATAATATCGATACCGTTCGCGATGGACTTCTGAACGAAATATTCAACTACGTCGTCAGAATAGTGACGGTAGCCGAGGATGTTCTGTCCGCGGAAGAGCATCTGGAGCTTTGTATCCTTGACGTGATCTCTGATGGTGCGGAGTCTCTGCCAGGGATCCTCGTTAAGAAAACGCATACAAGCGTCAAACGTTGCACCGCCCCAAGCCTCGAGGGAGTGATATCCGACCTTGTCCATTGTCTCAAGGATGGGAAGCATCTCCTCGGTGGTCATTCTTGTAGCCACGAGAGACTGGTGAGAGTCACGAAGTACTGTCTCGGTGATCTTTACCTGTGCCATTTATATTTTTACCAAACCTTTCTTAGAATTTTAGCCTATCCAGCTGAGGAACACACCCGCAGCTACGGCAGAGCCGATAACACCTGCGACGTTGGGTCCCATTGCGTGCATAAGCAGGAAGTTGGAGGGATCCTCTTTCTGTCCGACGGTCTGCGAAACGCGTGCCGCCATAGGAACTGCGGAAACACCCGCAGAACCGATAAGGGGGTTGATCTTTCCGCCCGAGATCCAGTTCATTAGCTTTGCGGTAAGAAGGCCGCCTATTGTGGAAACGCAGAATGCCGCGAGTCCGCACAAAATGATGATAACTGTCTGAAGCGAGAGGAAGTTCTCTGCGGTTGCAGTTGCGCCGACAGAGATTCCGAGGAATATCGTTACGATATTCATAAGCTCGTTCTGAGCTGTCTTGGAGATACGCTCTGTAACTCCGCAGACGTTGATTATGTTACCGAACATAAGGCAACCTACGAGAGGAAGCGCATCGGGAACGATAAGTCCGACGACAACGGTTACGAGTATCGGGAAGATGAGCTTTTCGGTGCGCGATACGGAACGGAGCTTATCCATCTTTATCTTGCGCTCCTTCTTTGTTGTGAGCATCTTCATAAATGGGGGCTGTATCATCGGTATGAGCGCCATATACGAATATGCCGCAATAGCGATAGCACCGAGAAGAGCGGGACCGAGAGTTTTGGTGACAAGGATCGCCGTAGGTCCGTCCGCACCGCCGATAATACCGATGGATGCCGCCTCACCTATAGTGAACTGTCCCGAAAGGAACGCCGCCGCAAATGCAACGAACACACCTATCTGTGCGCCCGCGCCAATAAGGAAATACTTGGGGTTTGCAATAAGAGGAGTAAAATCGGTCATAGCACCTATACCTATGAAGATAAGGCAGGGGTATATACCGAGCTTGACACCGATATAAAGCAGGTCAAGGAGTCCGCCGTTGGCGATAACCATCTTTACAGACTCTAAAACGCTGGGCTGTGCCTCGGCATTGATCCACATCTCAAAGTGGAACATATTAGCTCCCGGCAGGTTGGTAAGCAGCATACCTATTGCGATGGGAAGGAGCAAAAGAGGCTCGTATTTCCTTACGATCGCAAAATAGATAAGCACGCCTGCGATGAGATACATCACAAGATACTGCCAATAGTTATCAGACCCGAAAAGCTTTGCAATTCCCGTATTTTCCAAGAAATTTGTTATTGTATCCAAGATACCTTGAAACATAATTCTTATGTCCTTTCTTTAAATTCGGGAATTTTTATCAGTTAAGAGTTACAAGTACGTCGTCTGTATTGACGGATGCGCCCTTCTGTACGTTTACGGATGCAACTGTTCCATCCTTGGGTGCGCAGATATCGTTCTCCATCTTCATAGCCTCAAGCACGCAAAGAACGTCGCCCTTCTTAACAGATGCGCCTGCGGTTGCGTTTACCTTAAGGATAGTTCCGGGCATAGGAGCCTTTACTGCAACTGCGCCTGCAGTACCTGCGGGGGCTGCCTTGGGTGCCGCTGCGGGAGCGGGAGCCGCTGTGGGAGCGGGAGCTGCCACGGGAGCCTGAACGGGTGCCGCTGCGGGAGCCTGTGCAACAGTGCCGCCAACCTCTTCTACTACTACGTCGTATGATACACCGTTTACGGTTACGTTAAATCTTCTCATTATTATTACCTTTTCCCTTTCGCAAATTATTTTCTGTTCCAAGCGGTCTTCTCACTTCTCTTGAAGGAAACGACTCTGAATCCGCCGACAAATTCGTTCTTATATTCACTGCTCTCTATCATAGCCGCAACTGCCGCGGTAATTACCGCAACAAGCTCACCGTCGTCCTGTGCCGAAGCGGTCGCTGACACGGGCTCTTCCGATGCACTTTTTTCTTTCTGTTCAGCTATGCCTGCCTCGACTTTTGCATCCTTCTTTGCTATTTTCTTCTCCTTCTTCCTATTGGGAATATCGTAGAAAAAGAGCTTTGAAGCATAAAGTATAAGGCAAAGGAGGGTCAGCACCGCGAATACCATCAGTATTCCGGTAACGGTTCCCTGTACCGCATATCCGAGTCTGTCATTAAATCCCTCGGGCTTGAGTCCCATATCGAGCTTGCCGTCCTGCGCCGCGCTTGATCCGTCCTGCGACTCACCTGCCGCAAAAACGCTCAACGACATCATGGAAAACAGCAAGATAACGACGAGTGCGAATATGCCTATCTTCTTCATTATCTTCATATTTGTCCTCCGTCAGATCACACAGGAGTTCTCGCATACTTGCGGTCGGGTGTGCCGTCCGCCTTTACTGCGAGCATATAGAGTGCCGAGCAGATGCGTGCACGGAGAGTTGCCTCGTCAACTATATCGTCAACGTCGCCGTTCTCTGCCGCAACGGTAGCACTTGCGTACTTTTCGCACCACTCTGCCTCAACGTCCTCTCTCGACTTTTCAGCAGTGATCTTGTCGTTCATAAGGAACGCAACCGCGCTCTCGGGGCTCATTACACTGATGACCGAGCCTTCGACTGCGAGAGCAATATCCGCACCGAGCGACTTGGAGCCGAGAAGCGTGAATGCCGCACCGTATGCCTTTCCGACGACCGCTGTGACCTTTGCGCAGGTCGCATTTGCATAAGCACCTGCGAGCATTGCGGTGCATTTACCGCATGCGCAATCGCAAAGTCCCTCGCTGTCAACAAGTGTGAGTACCGCAATTCCGAAACGGTCGCAGAAGGAGATAAGGTCAGCCGCCTTCTTAGCACCGATTCCGCCGATCTTACCTGCGTCACATGCGTTGTTAGATGCAACGACACCGCAGAGCGTACCGCCAAAGAATGCAAAGCCTGTAACAATTCCGCTTTCCTTGGCATTTATCTCGAAAAACTTGCCGTTATCAGCAAGAGCTTCAACCAGAGCCTTGCCCGTAAGTCCCGATACGGACACTGCGCGAGCCGCATCGTCACCGCTCATAACGCTTGCATCGTCTCTGTTATTCTGAGGAAGTATCTCAACAAGCTCACGAGCCGCGGCAAACGCCTCAGCCTCTGTCTTTACGCTCACAGAAGGAGCGAAGCACTTGTTTTCTTTATTTGTTGCGGTGAGGTAAAGCTCGCTCTTTTCCTCCACGTTGACCGTAAGATCAAACATATTGGATACAGTGAGAGCCATACCGGTGCAAAGTCCGTCGTAGATAGCGATCTGAGGAATAATGCCCGATGCACGTGCCACGCAAGACATAAATCTTCCGTAAGCGGAGAGTGCCGTGCTTCCGTCAGCCACTGCCGCGCCCGCACTGTCGAACACGCCGACTACCGCCGCGCCGTTCTTCACTGCCATATCGTAGAGCATTTCGATCTTCTTTGCTCCTGCCTCGTCAAAGGCAC
Source organism: Eubacteriales bacterium (assembly GCA_045132775.1). Lineage (GTDB taxonomy): Bacteria > Bacillota > Clostridia > Oscillospirales > CAG-272 > SVTX01. The sequence continues at coordinate 6,032 of JBGUSX010000088.1, read as the reverse complement.
CGTTAGTTCTGTCGCTGTCCTGAACGAATGCGAAAGCGAGCTTGCCCGAGACCGAGCCGTAGCCGCAGATAACGCCGTCATACGCCGCAGAGTCACCGCGTCTCTTGATATACGCGCCGACCTCAACGAACGTACCCTCGTCAAACAGAGAGGAGATCTTACGGCTTCCAACCGTTAAATTCTTGTCCATTTACTGCCTCCGTTTTATATATTATATTATTTTAAATAACTCTAAACGGGAAAAAACCTCATTCTCTCCCATTATAAAAATATTATACCTCAAAATGAACACTTTGTCAATTAAAGCAAAAAATTCCTTTGTAAACTATCGGTGAACAAAGCATTAATTATTATTTTTGATTTTGTTTGGAAAGGTAAATTGCAATTTAACGAATAGCCTTCTCCAGCGGAGAACAACTCGGGCGAGCCCTCGTAGCACCTTTTGCAAGCAAAACGCGCTTTACGGGGGACCGCGGTAGCGGTGGATGAGGAGGGCATTCTTTCAAGGGTTTCACGTCTTTTAATTACCTTGTTTCGTTGCACAAGAAACCTTATGCCACAAGACAAAACCCACGGTGCGACAGTGGCGCACGTCCTAATGGCGACCTCCTCATCCACCACTTCGTGGTCCCCCTTCTCCGCTGGAGAAGGCTATTCCATAAATTAAAATTTGAAAATATTTATTCGACTAACAGTTTCCGACCTTTTTTTCGCTTCTTTCCGTGTAAAATAAGAATAAAAAACGAAAAAAAGAAAGGAACATAAAATGAACTGCGAAAAATGCAAAAATAAGAAGGCGACCGTCTTTTACGCGGACGAGACAGGCGGACGTCACTCACTCTGCTCCGCTTGTGCGGCAACGCTCGGCAAGATCTCTAACTACGACCCCTCCATCACTGACACGAAAGGCGCTTCTTTCTTGCCGTGCTCCTCGCTTCTCTCCCTCGCTCCGATCAACGTCACAAATCCCCTATTCTGCTCTGCCGACACAAACGAAGAAGCGGCGGTCTGTCCCTCCTGCTCGACCTCCCTCGTCTCGCTGATCGCAGGAGGATACGCAGGCTGTCCCGAGTGCTACACGGTTTTCGGTGACCACCTCTTCCCCACCGCGCTCTCTCCCGAGAATTCACGCGGAGCAAGAATGCCATCCTCCCGCCGCGAAAGCATCGAACGCATACGCTCAATTTCCGAATTGCGCTCAAAGATCAGACTCGCAGTCGAATCCGAAAACTACGAGCTCGCGGCATCTCTGCGCGACGAGGTAAGGCGACTCGAATCAAGCAAACGTACATAATCAATGAAATGAAAGGAAAATAAAAATGTCTTGGTATACTACTTTGGGTTCAAGTCCCGATCACGTGCTTTTTTCAAAGGTAAGATACATCAGAAATGAAGCAAAGCGCAATTTCTATCACCTTCTCGACTCCAAACGTGCACAGGAAACACTCAACAGGCTGAATTCCTTGCTCACGTCAAACGGCTTTCGCGGAGAGACCGTGGCACAAGGAATCTCCCCCGCGATGCTCTCACTTTGCGAAAAACAGCTTATCGAGCCCGATTTTGTCCGCAGTGACCGTCCGCGCGCCCTCTATCTCAACGAGCCCTGCAATCTGCTCGTGGCGATCGGCGGCAGAGACCTTATCAGTATTTCCTCCGTGACCTCGGGTCTTTCGGTCATCGAGGCTGAAAACATGGCTTCAAAGGCGGAGGAGCTCATTGACCGAGAGATAACCTTTGCCTACAACGACAAGCTGGGCTACCTCTCCCCCTCCCCGGCGTCAGTCGGAAGCGGACTTACCTTTTCCGCCGCTCTCTACCTTCCCTCTCTCAGAGACGGTGGATTCGAGCTCTTGCGTCACTCCCTTGAGCCGCAAGGACTTTTTCTCTCCCCAATGTTCTCTTCTCCGTCCGACCGCTCTGACCTGTACATTCTCTCCTACACTCCCTATTATCTCACCGATGAGGATGCCGCGACTGTGTTTTTCTCGGATTCCGTGTCGCAGATAATTACAGGCGAAAAAGAGCGCATCGGAATAAAATCCGCCTCTCTTGACAAGATAATATATGAAAAAGCGCGGCGTTCTCTTGGATTTTTGCTCTACAGTGAGAGCTTGTGCGAGGGAGAGATGCTTGAAAAGCTCTCGGACATCCGACTTGCGTTGTGCTCCGTCAAGGATTGCGCGGCGAAGGGCTTGCCGAGCGTGCAGGACGTCAATTACTTATGCGCCGAGGGACTTAGTTCCTCTGTCGCGGCATCCTCTAAAGAGGGGTGCACTTCGGCTGAAGAGTGCAACCTCTTGCGCGCCGAGCTCGTTCGAAAATACATAAACCACAAAAACGAGGTAAGCTGATGTCACAAAGATTCACTCCAAAGGCACAATATGCTCTCAACAGCGCGCTCACGGTCGCAGGCGAGCTCGGTCACTCCTATATCGGCAGTGAGCACCTGCTTTTAGGTCTGCTCTCTTCCCCCGAATCCGCCGCAGCAAGACTCCTCACAGCACGAGGTGCAAAACCCGAGTCTGTACGCGCCACGGTCATTGAGATCACGGGAAAGGGCTTTCCCGAGCCCGTCTCCCCCTCGGATATGACTCCGAGAACAAAAAAGATCATAGAAAACTCGTCCTATCTCTCCTCAAGCGGCGGTCAGGCATATATCGGCACGGAGCATCTGCTTTTAGCTCTTATCTCGGACAGAGATTGCGTCGCTTCACGCATTTTGGAGGGACTGGGGGTGCCGCTGGTCGAGCTCCGCGGAGACGTTGAGAGCTACATCAATTCAACTCCTCAAATGCAATCCCAAAAGAGAGTAGCGGATGGCGACAAGCAAAAGCAGGAGAAAAACGCTCTTTTTCAATACGGCAGAGATCTCACCGAAATGTCGGACAGAGGTCGCCTTGACCCGATAATCGGGCGAGACCGCGAGACCGAGCGCGTAATTCAGATCCTTTCACGCAGGACAAAAAACAATCCCTGCCTTATCGGTGAGCCCGGTGTCGGCAAGACCGCAGTTGTCGAGGGACTTGCACAGCGTATATCTGACGGCGACGTGCCCGAAAGCCTACGAAGAAAACGGATAATCTCGCTCGACCTTGCAAGCATGATCGCGGGTGCAAAATATCGAGGTGAGTTCGAGGAAAGGCTCAAAAAGATCATGAGTGAGGCGAGCCGCAATCCCGACGTGATCATTTTCATTGATGAACTGCACACGATAGTCGGTGCGGGCGCGGCGGAGGGTGCCGTTGATGCGGCAAACATCATCAAGCCTGCCCTTGCACGCGGAGAGCTCCGTGTCATCGGTGCCACGACCGTCTCCGAATACCGAAAGCACATTGAAAAGGACGCGGCACTTGAACGCCGTTTTCAGTCCGTAACGGTCGGTGAGCCGACGCGCGAGGAAACTATGCGCATACTTGAGGGCTTGCGTTCAAAATACGAGGCGCATCATAGGCTCACGATCTCCAAGGAGGCAATAAGCGCGGCGATCGACCTGTCCGTCCGATACATCACCGACAGATTTCTGCCCGACAAGGCGATCGACCTCATTGACGAGGCGGCGGCGAGGCTGAGGCTCAAGATCTTCACCTCGCCCCCCGAGCACAGACAGATGGAGGAGGAGCTTCGCAGACTTGAGAGCGAGAAGGCAGAGGCGATAACCGAGCAGAGCTTTGAGCATGCGGCGGCTCTGCGTGACCGCGAGCGCGAGCTCCGTGCGGAATATGACAAGATAAAGGAAGAATGGGAAAAAAGAAAGATGAGCGAGGAGCTTGTCCTCGGAGAGAACGACGTTGCCGACATCGTGACTCAATGGACAAAAATTCCCGTAAGCCGTTTGCTCGAAAGCGATGCAAAGAGACTCTGCGAGCTCCCCTCTCGCCTCTCCGAGCGTGTCATAGGGCAGGAGCGCGCAATTGAATCACTGACAAGCGCGATCCTTCGCGGCAGGACCGGGCTCGGAGACCCCAAACGACCGATCGGCTCATTCATCTTCGCAGGTCAGACGGGTGTGGGCAAGACCGAGCTCTGCCGTGCACTTTCAGAGGCTCTTTTCGGTAGTGAGAGCGCGATGATCCGCCTTGATATGTCCGAATATATGGAAAAACACAGTATTTCAAGGCTCATAGGCTCCCCTCCCGGCTATGTCGGATACGGTGAGGGCGGAATCCTCACCGAGAGCGTCCGCAGAAGCCCCTACTCCCTCGTTCTTTTTGACGAGATCGAAAAGGCGCACCCCGACGTTTTCAATATTCTCCTCCAGCTTCTTGACGACGGCAAGCTCACCGACTCGCAAGGCAGACAGGTCGATTTCAAAAGCTGTATTATCATAATGACCACCAACCTCGGCTCAAAAAGCTTTGGCGAGGTCGGCAGAGTCGGATTTTCCTCGGGCGCGGACGCAAAACGTGAGGAGATGCGCGAAAGGGTGGAAAACGAGCTCCGCCGCACCTTCCGCCCCGAGCTGCTCAACAGAATTGACGAGATAATCATTTTCGAGCCGCTCTCGCGCGAAAGCCTTTTGCGCATTGCGACGCTTCTCCTCTCCAAGCTCTCGGACAGGGTCGAAAACCAAGGCTTCTTCATTGAATTTGAACCGTGCGTGACCGAGCTTATCTTAAAGGAAAGCCGTGAGGAATACGGCGCAAGACCGCTTTGGCGCGCGGTCACAAAAATCGTCGAGACTCCCCTTGCGCGCGCCATTCTGAACGGCGATTTTGACAAGGGCGACTATATCAGCGTAAAATGCGACAGTGAGGGTGTAATTTTCGAGAAAAAAAGCTCAAAGTAGTACAATTTGTGTTGATTTTTGATGTTTTGCGTGGTATAATGACCTTATGAAAAAAACTAATGGAGAGAAAATATGCTTTCATTTCAGAGCGATTATATAATGGGCGCGCATCCCGAAATACTCAAGGCACTTGAGCGCACGAATTTTATTGCCGAGGCAGGCTACGGTGACGACCAATTTTGCGCGAGCGCAAAGGAAAAGATAAAGGCTGCCTGCGCCTCTCCGGAGGCTGATGTCTGGTTTCTCGTCGGCGGCACGCAGACCAATGCCGTGGTCATCTCCACGATGCTTCAAAGGTTTGAGGGTGTCATTGCCGCAGAGACGGGTCATATCGGTGCTCACGAGGCTGGCGCGATAGAATACACGGGTCACAAGGTGCTCTCTCTTCACCACCACAACGGAAAAATTGATGCAGACGAGCTCGGCGCGTATATCAAGACATTTTATTCCGATGCAAATCACGCGCACATGGTGCCTCCCGGGATGGTCTATATTTCACACCCAACCGAGTACGGCACGCTTTACTCAAAGGACGAGCTGACCGAGATAAGCAAGGTCTGCCGCGAGTATTCGATACCGCTCTTTATGGACGGTGCGCGACTCGGCTACGGTCTTATGAGCTACGACACTGACCTTACCCTGCCCGAGATATGCGAGCTTTGTGACGTTCTGTACATCGGCGGCACAAAGGTCGGTGCGCTCTGCGGCGAGGCGATTGTATTTACCAAAAAAAATACGCCCTCGCATTTTCTCACACAGATCAAGCAGCAAGGAGCTCTTATCGCAAAAGGCAGACTTCTTGGCGTGCAGTTTGACACGCTCTTTACGGACGAGCTTTATTTCAAGATAAGCCGTCATGCCATCGATATGGCACAAAAGCTCAAAAAGCTCTTGACGGATAAGGGATATACCTTTTATTTGAACTCCCCCACCAATCAGCAATTCGTGCTGATCGAGGACAAAAAGCTTGAGGAGCTTAAAAAGTACGTAAACGTCGGATTTTGGGAAAAGCCCGACGCAGATCACACCGTCGTCCGTTTCGCGACAAGCTGGGCAACAACTGACGAAGAGATCGAAGAGCTTGCACAATATCTTTAATACCCTATAAATTGCAATTTAACGAATAGCCTTCTCCAGCGGAGAAGGGGGACCACGAAGTGGTGGATGAGGAGGTCGCCCTTAGAATGTGCGTCACGGGTGTATCGTGGATTTTTTCTTGTGGCACAAGGTATCTTTTGCAACGAAA
>JBGUSX010000087.1:0-8267 GCA_045132775.1 Eubacteriales bacterium | reverse complement strand
CTTGGAATAAGGTTCGAATCCCTCTTTTACACGGTTCATAGATATCTGACGTGACGGTCTTCAGCCATCCCTTTTGTGTTTGCGAAGTCCGAGGGCACAGAGAAACCCACCTCCAAGCCGCAGGCTTGGAATCAGGTTCGACCCCCTCTTTTACACGGTTCATAGATATCTGACGTGACGGTCTTCAGCCATCCCTTTTGTGTTTGCATAGTCCGAGGGCACAGAGAAACCCACCTCCAAGCCGCAGGCTTGGAATAAGGTTCGAATCCCTCTTTTACACGGTTCATAGATATCTGACGTGACGGTCTTCAGCCATCCCTTTTGTGTTTGCATAGTCCGAGGGTACAGCGAAACCCACCTCCATTCCGCAGGCTTGGAATCAGGTTCGACCCCCTCTTTTTTCAACTGATAAAATATCCTTTTTCATCTTGACAAACATTTGTTCTAATGCTATAATATATTCAGAAAACCTTGAAAGGAGAGCGGCATGGATCAGCGGACCTACATTTGCATAGATTTAAAATCCTTTTACGCATCTGTCGAGTGCGTTGAGCGCGGACTCGATCCTCTGCGCACAAATCTCGTCGTGGCGGATAAGAGCCGCACCGAAAAGACCATTTGTCTCGCCGTTACTCCCTCGCTCAAGCAGTACGGTCTCTCGGGTCGCTCGCGTCTTTTTGAGGTCGTAACGCGGGCGCGCGAGGTCAACGCTCTCCGCCTCCGCAATTCCCCGTTCGGCGAGCTCGTGGGTTCCTCCTTCGACGACGTTATGCTGAAGAGCGATCCCTCGCTCAAAATGGACTACATCGTCGCCCCGCCGCGAATGTCTCACTATATGACCGTCAGCGCGAAGATATACGACATTTATCTCCGCCACGTTGCGCACGAGGACATCTTCGCCTACTCGATAGACGAGGTGTTTATCGACGCGACCGCCTATCTCCCTGTCCTCAAGATATCGGGGCACGATTTTGCGATGCGGATGATCAAGGACGTTCTGCGCGAGACGGGAATTACCGCGACCGCCGGCATCGGCACGAATATGTACCTTGCAAAGATCGCGATGGACATTATGGCGAAAAAGATGCCCACAGACGAGGACGGAGTGCGCATTGCCGAGCTTGACGAATATTCCTACCGCCGCGAGCTCTGGGATCACAGACCGCTCACGGATTTCTGGCGGATAGGTCAGGGGTACTCGACAAAGCTTGAAAAGGTCGGACTCTACACCATGGGCGACGTTGCACGCTGCTCGCTCGGCGGAAGCGGTAAATTTCACTCTGAGGATCTGCTCTACAAGCTCTTCGGTGTCAATGCCGAGCTCCTTATCGATCACGCGTGGGGGTACGAGCCCACGACGATCGCCGACGTTAAATCCTACAAGCCGGAAAACAACAGCATAAGCTCGGGGCAGGTTCTGACTGTTCCCTACACCGCCGACAAGGCGCGGCTGGTCGTACGAGAGATGACCGATCTGCTCGTCCTCGACCTTGTTGACAAGGAACTTGTGACCGACCAGGTCGTGCTGACTGTCGGCTATGACGTTGAGAATCTCACGAACAAAAATATATCTTCAAGTTACACGGGCGAAATAGTCACCGACCGATACGGCAGGCAGATCCCCAAGCACGCGCACGGCACGGCAAATCTGCCGAGATACACCTCGTCGACCTCTCTTATTATGGCGGCTATGACCGAGCTTTATGATAGGATAATCAACAAAAATCTGTTAGTGCGGCGCATCACGGTAGTTGCAAACCGCGTTCTGCCCGAGTCAGACGCCAAGACCGAGCCTGTACCCGAGCAGCTGTCATTTTTCGACGATATAGATACCAAAACAAAGCGCGAGGAGGAAGAAAGACAAGCCGAGGCGCGCGAGAAAAAGGTGCAGAAGGCGATGCTCGCCATCAAGAAAAAGCATGGCAAAAATGCCATCATCAAGGGAATGAACCTCGAGGAAGGCGCGACCGCAATGGAAAGAAACGGACAAGTCGGCGGACATAAGGCGTAGTTCAAATTTGGATTTGTCGGGATGCGTGGGGATGCGCGTGGGGGGATTTTCCAGGGAAAAAATCCCCCCACACCCCCAAAACCCCAACAAATATTTTATTAAGATTAAGACGGTTTAATCAACTATACCATGTAGCACCCGCATTGTCCCACTGCTATCGTGTTGCGAGTTTATTTGAAACTGTTTGCAATTATCAAACCACCGTTAAATTGTAATTTATAAAAAGGAAAAACAAATGAACAAATACGATGACATAATAAATCTATCCCACCACACGTCGCCGTCGAGGCAGCGGATGCCTATCCGCGACCGTGCGGCGCAATTCGCGCCCTTTGCCGCTCTCACGGGCTATGATTCCGTCATTGAAGAGACCGCGCGCATCACGGACGCAAAGGACGGAGAAAACGAGGAAAGCACCGCGCAGCTCAACCGCAAGCTGATGCTGCTCAGTGACAGGATCGACGAGCATCCATACGTTGAAATAACCTACTTCATCCCCGACGAAAGAAAAAGCGGCGGTCGGTATGAAAATGCCTACGGATATCTCAAAGCAATAGATGCCAACGAATCTTGCATTGTCCTTATGGACAAAAGGAAATTCTCCTTTGACAAGATCCGCTCGCTCGACAGTACTTCATTCAATGAAGAAGCATTTGAATAGAAAAAAGGAAAAGCCTCGGCTTTTCCTTTTTCTCGTTAGCTATTATCCCAGATCGGGCTTATCGAAGAATTCTACCGCGAGGGTATCTGTTCCGTCCGACTCGAAAACGACGATCTCGTTTCTTCCCTTTTTGAGCATCGGTGCGGGAACGTAAAGAGTCTTTTGCGGACTTGAAAGATTGAAATATCTTCCTATGTTGAAGCCGTTTACTGTAACAAATCCCTTTTTAAATCCGTCAAGACGGACGAAAGTGTCGCAAGGCTCGTCCTCTATGTCAAGATATCCGCGCATAAACGTGGGAGAGCTTATCTCGCCATCGTCCATCGGCTTATATTCAAGCATATCGAGGTTATCCATAGGCAACGGGTAGTTATCCCAGCCGAAATGGTGCTGATTTCCAAAGTGGACGCCAATAATTCCCTTTTTGTCTCGGAGCATAGGTCCGTAGTTGACTCTTCCCATATTTTCAACGAGAATATCTACGACTATGTTTTCGCCAACATTAAGGATCGGCTCCTTTGCCATTTCTTCTTTCGGTGTCGCTCTCCAACGCTCGTAAGTTGCCTGAAGCTCGCCGTCATAGAAGATCTGCGCGCGGTCTGCGACCTTGTCTACCCAAAGCAAATTTTCGTTGCGCGGACCCGAAAGAGTTGCGCGATAAAGAATATATCCGAAATCCTGACCCGCCTTTTCCATATTAAGAGGTGCCTTTGAACGTATGGGTGTAGATAGCCTGTCAAGATTTTCAAAAAGTCCTGCCTTTTCGGTCAAGCTGACCTTTCCGTACACCGCCTTTTTAGTCTCGGTCGCCGTCAGAGGCGGAACCTTGTCACCGTACTTCTCTATCATCGCGTCTCTGAACATATAGTATGCCGGAGTTCTGTCGCCCGCCTCACTCAGCGGCGCGTTGTAGTCGTAGCTCGTTACGGTAGGCTCGTACTTTCCACCGTGATTTGCACCGTTCCAGAAGTTGAAATTCGTGCCTCCGTGGAACATATAGACGTTTATCGACCAATCGTTTTTAAGGAAGGTGCGGAACTCGCCCGTGATATCCTCGGGCGCTCTTACGTGATGCTCCTCGCCCCAATGGTCAAACCAGCCGCACCAATACTCTCCGCACATAAACGGCTGATCCGGGAACAGCTCGCTTGTGATCTTTTCCGCGTATTCGGGCTTTGAGCCGAAGTTCGCAACGGCAAGACAACCCTCAAGCGTTCCGCCGCTATACATGGAATAGGAAGGACCGTCAGAGGTAAAGAAAAGGCAATCTATACCGTGCTTCTTATAAATATCAAGTATTGCGCCGAGATATTCCTTGTCATCTCCATAGCTTCCGTACTCATTCTCGACCTGGAGCATTATTATATTTCCGCCGTTTGATGCAAAATGCGGCTTGAGTCTTGTTAAAAGCTCATTATAGTAACGCTCGACCTTGGAGAAAAACACCTCGTCATAGCAACGGAGCTCCATATCGTCGTAGTTTAAGAGCCAGGACGGCAGACCGCCAAACTCCCACTCGGCACAGATGTACGGTCCGGGACGAAGAATAACGTTGAGCCCAAGCTTCGCAGCAGTCTCTACGTACTTCTCTATATTGAGCATGCCAGAAAAGTCAAACTCTCCCTCGCGCCTCTCGTGCAGATTCCAGCAGGTGTAGGTCTCGACTGTATTAAAGCCGCACTCCTTGAGCTTCAGTAATCTGTCGTACCAATAAGCCTCGGGAATACGGAAGTAATGCATCGCACCAGAGATGACCACGTAGGGCTCTCCGTCCATGTAAAATCTTTTACCATAGTATGTTAAAATTCCCATCCTGATCTCCCTTCAAACAAAGGATCCGTGACAATTATACTTCGAAAATTCTTTTTATTCAATGGATTTTTTCACTGTGTACTTGTACTTTTCAACTGTCATCATTCGCCCTTGATATTTGACGGCGATACACCCATTCTCTTGCGATAGACTCTCGAGAAATAGGAAAGCGACTCGTATCCGCAGGCGTACGCCGTTTCGGTCACGCTCTTGCCCTCGGATAACAGAAGCGATGCCCTCTTGCACCTGAGCATATTGACGTATTCAAACACCGTCTGTCCCGTGTGATTTTTGAACTCACGGGCAAGGTGGTACTTGCTGACTCCGCAAGACGCGGCGATCCCCTCGAGCGATACGTCCTCGGTGTAATGCTCACCGAGATAGGTGATAGCCATTTTGATAAATTCCTCTGATGCACTCACCGCCTCCTTTATCTTGACGGGCTTTGCATAGTGCACGAGCACATAGCACAAAAAGTTAAGCACCGCGGCGCGCAGGAGCGGAACTGATATGGCATCGCCGATATTATTCTTCTTTTCGTATTTTTCCGCCATAGCAAGATAGAGCGCATTGAGCTCCTCGTCTCTCACCTTTTGTTCGAGCGAATATTCGGTGATATCTATGCCGTTTTCGGTCCAGAATCGGTCGTCAACGATAAAATAGTAAAACTCAAATTTTCCCGATGAGTAAAGACGGTGCATAACGTTGGGACCGATTAGCGTAATATCCCCCTTTTTCAAAGGAATCTCATCGGTTCCGTGGTGAATATAGCCCTCGCCGTCGGTTATTAAAATGATCTCAATATTTTTGTGCCAGTTGAAAATATCCTCCACGCAAGGAACGTGACGGAGCTTGAAGGGACACAGCTTATTCTTCGTTATGTCTGCGTGATGCTCGTATCTTTCCATATTTCCCTCCAAAATAGCAATATAGTTAAAATTTTCGGCAATATAAGGGTTGCGCTCCCTATAAAGCAATGATACAATAAAATTATCAAAAAGTCAATAAAAAGGAGAAAAAATATGAAAATACTTTCTATCGGCGCACATCAGGATGACAACGAATTCCGCGTTGGCGGTATGGCTTACAAATGGGTAAAGGCAGGACACGAGGTCCACTTCCTCAGTATGTGTAACGGCTGCGGCGGTCACCACTTCATGACCGCGGAGGAGACCAGCGCAAGACGCGCAAAGGAATCTGCTGCGGTTGCGGAGTTTGCTGGAATTCAGTACGATATCTGGAGCGATATTGACGACTGCACTCTTATGGCAACCTACGAGCTTCGCGAGAGAACGATCCGCTACATCCGCGAGTTCGCTCCCGACCTTCTTATCTGCCACAGAACCAACGACTACCACGCAGACCATCGCGCGTCCGCACAGCTCGTTCAGGATGCTTCTTACATCCTCACCATCCCCCACACCTGCCCCGACGTTCCCTATATGGAAGAGATGCCCGTCATCGTCTACAACCTGGATGCGTTCAAGTATCCTCCCTTTGAGGCAGACTTCATTATGAGCATAGACGACGTTATTGAGGAAAAGCTCCACATGGCTCACCTCAACGAGAGCCAGGTATACGAGTGGCTCCCCTACAACAATGACGGTATCTATTCTATCCCCAACGACGAAAAAACTCGCCGCGAGTGGCTTCTCGGAATGGATATGACCAAGTGGAATACCGACGAAGAGGTGAATGCACTCAAGACGGGATACGGAGTTCGCTTTGCTAAGGTCGCAGCTCGCTTCCGTAACGAGCTTATCGCAAAGTACGGCGAGGAGGCAGGAAGCAAGGTACGCTTTGCAGAAGCATTCATGCTCTCCGAGTACGGCAAACAGCCCGACGAGGAGTTCATAAAGACTCTCTTCGGCAACGATCTTTAATATTGCGAGGATAATGGAAAAGAATGAAAGTCGGAATTGCTATACACGTAGAAAAGGATCCTTACGAGTCCATTAAGAAAAACGTTGAGGAGACAGGTCTCCACAACGGTCAGCTTCTCTTCTGGGATATGTCTATGTATAATGAGGAGAACGTCGAAAAGGTAAAACGCGCTTGCCGTGAGTTTGATTTTGAGGTCACGGGACTTTGGTGCGGCTGGAGCGGAAAGGTAATCTGGAGCTACCCCGAAAAATACCGCACCGTTGGACTCGTTCCCGCAGAAACTCGCGCGCAAAGAGTCGAGGATATCCTCAAGGGCGCGTGGTTTGCAAACGAGATCGGTGTAAAGACTCTGATCACTCACCCCGGATATATGCCCGATAACCCCTTCGACGAGACTCACATTGCAGTTGTTAAGGCGTTTAAGCACATCTGCCGTGAGATAAAAAAGTACGGTCAGCAGTTTATTTTTGAGACCGGCGAGCTTCTCCCCGTTACGATGGTTCAGCTTATGCTTGAGATCGGTGAGGATAATGTCGGTGTAAACTTCGACCCATCGAACATCACCACCAGCGGAAGAGCAAACGCGAAGAACGCGCTTGAGCTCCTTGCCCCTTACGTCAAGGGCTTTCACGCAAAGGACGGTGTCTATCCCAAGGGTATAAATCCCGGCGGACATCAGGTAAGAGTCGTCGGTACGGGTGAGGTCGACTACCCCGCTCTCATCAAAATTCTCAAGGATAGCGGTTACGACGGTGCGCTCACCATCGAGCACGAGACCGCAAGCGACGACAGAAATCAGGATATCCTTGACACAAAGGCTTATCTTGAATCTCTCATTGCAAACGTGTAAATGTAAAACAAAGTTTCTTATTAGGTTACAAAGGACAAATATGAAATTTGCAATGTACTACGGCTTTGTCGAGCTCTTGCGCGAGAAAACCGTTACCGAGGTTATTGAATATCTCAAAAGCTTCGATCTTTGCGGTGTTGAATTTATTTTTTCGGGTACAGACCCGTCAAAAGATCTTATCGGGAATCTCCATACCGCGCAAAAGCTTGGAGAAGCCCTGAAAAAAGAAGGGATTGACGTTTGTTGCTACTCCGCATACTTCGACGTATACGACAAGGACGAGATCCCTGCCGCACTTACTCGTATTGAAATAGCTAAAGCATTGGGTTCCCCTTTCTTCCACCACACACTTATTCCTCAGTCTGATTTTCCAATATTTCCGAATGACTTTGAGCAAAGACTTCCCTACACTCTTGACGTTGCGGAGAGGATAGCAAATCACGCAGAGAAGCACGGCATGACCGTTCTCTACGAGGAGCAAGGCAGATATATCAACGGTGTTGAGCGTTTCGGTAAATTTTTCAACGAAATGAAAAAACGTTGCCCGAACGTCGGTGTCTGCGCGGATTTCGGCAATATCCTTTACGCAGGCGAGAAGCCCGAGGACTTTATTGCCGCCTATATCGAAGACGTCAAGCACGTGCATATCAAGGACTACCGATTCTGCTCTAAAGTACAGTCCCCCTCCATGCCTGCAAAGGGCTGGGGTGAGGTGCCTGACGGTTGGGTCGAGCATTCGGTCGTAGGTGACGGAATCATCAACCTTGACAGCTGCCTTGAATTGCTCAAAAAATCGGGATATGACGGTTACTATTCCCTCGAAATGTGCCACAAGGAGCCGATAGATTACGGTATTGAGACGGCGACGAAAAGAGTGAAAGAAATCTATGAGAGAATCTAATTTGTATTTCAAATTTTGATTTGGCGATGTGTTGCTATTGGACAAACGATTTAAATTACCGCCACGGCTACCAAACGCACGTCACTCACACACCGTAGGGGAGGCGCTTGCTCCTCCCGCTAACAAACGACTATTAAACCCTTATGGC
>JBGUSX010000086.1:0-5811 GCA_045132775.1 Eubacteriales bacterium | reverse complement strand
CCCCCCCCCCCCCCCCCCCCCCCCCCCCCCCCCCCCCCCCTACAGGAGGTATTTCATCAACGCACTTAGTTGTTGATCACTTATTTAAAGTATTTTACCGCACTCTCAAACATTTTCATATCGTATTCTCCGAGAACGTTCTTACCTACGTCAAGCTGCTTTTGAGGAGCAACACCGTATTGCGACGCTTATTGGGCGAACGAGATTCACTTAAAATATTTAACAGCACTCTCAAACATCTTCATATCATATTCGCCAAGGACATTTTTGTAGAGTCCGTTTCCGATTCTCTCGCTGTGTCCCATCTTACCGAACACGCGTCCGTCGGGCGAGGTGATGCCCTCTACCGCAAACGAGGAATCGTTGGGATTATAGCGGATATCGCTTGTGGGGCAACTGTCAAGATCGACGTACTGCGTTGCGATCTGACCGTTCTCTGCAAGCTGACGGAGCAGCTTTTCGTCACAGAGGAATCTTCCCTCACCGTGCGAAATAGCCACCGTATATACGTCGCCTACGTTCGTATTCGCGAGCCAGGGCGACTTGTTGGACGCTATGCGCGTTCTTACAAGCTTCGACTGGTGGCGCGAAATTGTGTTAAAGGTCAGCGTGGGTGTATTCGCGTCGGGCTCGATTATCCTTCCGTAAGGCACGAGTCCGAGCTTGATGAGTGCCTGGAATCCGTTACAGATACCGCACATAAGACCGTCGCGATTGTTAAGCAGGTCGTGCACTCCGTCCTTTATCTGCTGATTGCGGAAGAATGCCATGATAAACTTACCCGATCCGTCGGGCTCGTCGCCGCCCGAGAATCCTCCGGGCACGAAGATCATCTGGCTTGTCTCAAGCTCCTTTGCGAAGCTCTCAACGCTTCTCTGAATTCCGTCCTGCGTCAAGTTGTTGATGACGAATATCTTTGCCTCGGCTCCCGCGTCTCTCATGACCTTTGCAGAGTCAAACTCGCAGTTCGTACCGGGGAATACGGGAATGAGCACCTTCGGCTTTGCTACCTTGACGGCAGGGGCGACGCGCTTTTCCGCCGCATAGGAGAACGCCTCATATTTTCTGCTCTCCTTGCCCTCAAGCGTCGGGAAGACTCCCTCGAGCTTGCCCTCGTAAAGCTTGTCAAGCTCTGCTATGTCAACTTGCTTATCACCCCAGGTCAGCTTTCCGTCGTCGGTGAAGTAACCGACCGTCTGACCATTCGTGTCCGCATCGACCTCAAGCAAGAAAGAGCCGTACGCGTACTCGAAAATATTTTCTACCGTAACGTACCTGTCAAGGAACTTGAATCCGAGTCCGTTACCGATACACATCTTGTAGACCGCCTCTGCAATACCGCCATAGGTGGGCGTGTAAGCCGCGTAGACCTTGCCCGAGCGCATAAGCGCAGTGACCTTGTTAAAGGTTGCGATAAGCGACTCTGCGTCGGGGAGATTATCCTTGCCGTACGCGGGACAGATGCTTATGAGCTTGTGTCCTGCCGCCTTTGCGTCGTTGGTTATTACCTCGTCGCACTTGCCCGTCGTGACCGCGAAGGAAACGAGCGTGGGAGGTACGTCGAGCTTCTCAAAGGAACCGCTCATCGAGTCCTTACCGCCGATAGCCGCGATTCCGAGCTCTACCTGAGCTCTGAACGCGCCGAGCAGTGCCGCGAAGGGCTTGCCCCAGCGTTTTCCGTCCTTGAGTGGCTTCTCAAAATACTCCTGGAAGGTGAGGTAAACGTCCTCATAGGAAGCACCCGTTGCGATCAGTTTTGCCGCACTCTCTACAACCGCAAGATATGCCGAATGGTAGGGCGACTTCTCCGCGATATAGGGGTTGTAGCCCCAAGCCATATACGAGCAGGTGTCCGTGTGCTTTTCCTCGACCGAGACCTTATGCACCATAGCCTGAATAGGAGTTCTCTGATGCTTTCCGCCGAAAGGCATAAGCACCGTTCCCGCGCCGATCGTCGAGTCAAATCTTTCGGAAAGTCCGCGCTTTGAGCAGACGTTGAGATCAGCCGCCAAAGCCTTATATCCTCCGACAAAATCACTGACAGGCTCCTTGCCGTAATCGCAGTTTGCCGCCGCGGGAGCGATATCTATATGCTTCTCCGCGCCGTTTGAATTGAGGAACTCGCGCGAGATGTCAATGACCGTCTTGCCGTTCCAGTGAACGCGGAGTCTTGGCTCTTCGGTAACTCTTGCAACGACCGTCGCTTCAAGGTTCTCACTGTCGGCAAGAGCCATAAATCTTTCTACGTTCTCCTTCTCGATAACGACCGCCATTCTCTCCTGCGACTCAGAAATTGCAAGCTCTGTGCCGTCAAGTCCCTCGTATTTCTTGGGAACTTTATTAAGGTCTATATCAAGTCCGTCCGCAAGCTCTCCGATAGCGACCGAAACACCGCCCGCACCGAAGTCGTTGCATCTCTTTATCATTCTGCAAGCCTCTGCGTTACGGAAAAGCCTCTGGAGCTTTCTCTCCTCAGGCGCATTTCCCTTCTGCACCTCGGCTCCGCATGTCTCGACCGAGTGAGAGTCGTGAGCCTTACTCGAGCCCGTCGCACCGCCGACACCGTCGCGTCCCGTTCTTCCGCCGAGAAGCACGACAACGTCACCGTCTGAAGGAGTCTCACGGCGAACATTCGAAGCAGGTGTTGCCGCGATGACCGCGCCTATCTCCATTCTCTTTGCCGCGTATCCCGAGTGATAGAGCTCGTCTACCATACCCGTCGCGAGTCCTATCTGGTTGCCGTAGGACGAATATCCCGCCGCCGCGGTCTGAACTATCTTTCTTTGTGGGAGCTTTCCGGGAATAGTCTCGCTGACAGGCACCGTCGGGTCTGCCGCACCCGTGACACGCATAGCCGCATATACGTAGCTACGTCCCGAAAGGGGGTCGCGGATAGCACCGCCGATGCAGGTCGCCGCACCTCCAAAGGGCTCGATCTCTGTCGGGTGGTTGTGGGTCTCGTTCTTGAATAGCAGGAGCCAATTCTCCTCCACACCGTCGACTGTCACCTTCATCTTGACCGTGCAGGCGTTGATCTCCTCGCTCTCGTCGAGCTTTTGGAGCTGTCCCGTTTTCTTTAAGTATTTCGCCGCGAGAGTGCCTATGTCCATAAGGTTCTGCGGCTTTGTTCTGCCGAGCTTTTCGCGCGTTGCAAGGTAGTCCTTGTAGGTCTCCTCAAGCAGCTCGTCCTCGAATTTTACACTGTCTATCGTAGTCAAAAACGTGGTGTGACGGCAGTGATCCGACCAATACGTGTCGATCATTCTGATCTCGGTGATGGTGGGATCTCTATTCTCTCCCGCAAAATAGGAGCGGCAGAATTTGATGTCGTCAATATCCATAGCGAGACCAAGGCTCTTGACCATTTTGCCAAGCTCCTCGTCGCTCATATTGATAAATCCGTCGACCGTAGCAACGCTTGTGGGAATATCATACTCGACCTCAAGCGTTTCAGGCTTGTCCAAAGCAGCCTCGCGCGCTTCAACGGGGTTGATGACGTACTTCTTTATCTCGGCAATATCGCCATCGGTAAGCGCACCCGAAAGCACGTAGACCTTTGCGGAACGAACTGTGGGCCTCTTTCCGCAGGACATTATCTGTATGCACTGCGCCGCACTGTCGGCTCTCTGGTCGAACTGACCGGGGAGATACTCGACCGCAAAGACGTAGCCGTCCAAAGCGTCAAGTTCGCTTGTCGCGATATCGAGCTGGGGCTCGGAAAACACGCTCGCGACCGCCGCCTCGAACACGTCCGCATCGATATTATCGGCATCGTAGCGGTTGAGTATGCGGACAGACTCAAGTCCGCCTATTCCAAGCAGATTTTTAAGCTCCGAAAGGAGCGCGTGCGCCTCGTGAGCAAGCTCGTTTTTCTTTTCAACGTATATTCTGTATACCATTGTCATTGTGCGGACATTGCCGCATCCTTTCTGTTTTTTCTGATGTTTATTTGGTAAATTGCGGTTTTACGGATAGCCTTCTCCAGCGGAGAAGGGGGACCACCGAAGGTGGTGGATGAGGAGGTCGCCATGAGAATGTGCGACATGTTGCATTATGGATTTTGTCTTGTGGCATAAGGATTCATTTGCATAGAAACGAGGCTCACGAAAGACGTGAAACCCACAAAAGGGCGACCTCCTCATCCACCGCTTGCGCGGTCCCCCTTCCCCGCTGGGGAAGGCTTAAGAGACCGATAAATCAAAATTTATTTTCCTGCCTTAAGTGCTCTTTGACCTATATCGTGTCTGTAATATTTATTATCGAAATGTATTTTTTCGACCTTTGCGTAGGACGCTTTGATCGCCTCGTCAAGAGACGCGCACACGCTTGTGACACCGAGCACGCGTCCGCCGTTTGTCAGCAGCTTTCCGTCCGCTACCTTCGCGCCCGCAACGTAAACGTCAGGGGCAATCTCGTCGGGAATCGTCATCTCAAATCCCTTTTCGTACGCCTGCGGATAGCCCGCGGATGCCATTATAACACAGCACGCGTGACCGATGCCGAATTTGACCTCTGTCTCGGCAAGAGTTCCGTTCGTCGTCGCCTGCATGACCGTGAGCAGATCGCTCTCAAGAAGCGGCAACACTACCTGCGTCTCGGGATCGCCGAAACGGCAGTTATACTCGATCACCTTTGGACCGTTCGGGGTGAGCATAAGTCCGAAATAGAGACAGCCCTTAAAGGTCCTGCCCTCATTATTCATAGCGTCGATAGTCGGCTTGAAGATGGTCTCCATGCACTCCTCGGCGATCTTTGCGGTATAATACGGGTTCGGCGCGACCGTTCCCATACCGCCCGTGTTAAGTCCCGTGTCACCGTCGCCCGCTCTCTTGTGGTCCATTGACGAGACCATGGGCTTTACTACCTTTCCGTCTGTAAAGGCGAGCACCGAGACCTCGGGGCCCGTCAAAAATTCCTCGATAACGACGTGGTCGCCGCTCGCACCAAACTGCTTGTCCTGCATCATCGACACGACCGCCTGCTTCGCCTCGTCAAGAGTCGTCGCAATGATTACGCCCTTTCCGAGTGCCAGTCCGTCCGCCTTGATAACGGTCGGGATCGGCGCGCTTTCAAGGTATTCAAGTGCCGCCTGCATATCGTCAAAGACCTCGTAAGCCGCTGTCGGAATACCGTATTTCTTCATAAGGTTCTTGGAAAAGACCTTGCTTCCCTCGATTATCGCCGCATTCGCCCTCGGACCAAAGCAAGCTATTCCCTTTGCCTCCAAGGCATCAACGCA
This sequence comes from Eubacteriales bacterium, assembly GCA_045132775.1. GTDB lineage: Bacteria > Bacillota > Clostridia > Oscillospirales > CAG-272 > SVTX01. Next base: position 572 of record JBGUSX010000086.1, on the reverse strand, counting down.
ACCGAGCACAAGCGGATCGTCGGGAGCTACCACCGCGTAATCGATGCCGTTTTCCACCGCAAAATCAACGATCTTCTCGATATCCTTCGCTCCGATGTCAACGCACTCGGCATCAGCCGCAATTCCGCCGTTTCCGGGCAGCGCGTAGATCTTCTCCACGCTCTTATTCTCTTTTATCTTTTTTATGATGGCGTGCTCTCTGCCGCCACCGCCTACTACCATTATTTTCATTTTGTTCTCCAATTATAAATTAGCCTTCTCCAGCGGAGAAAGCACAGACTCCGCCTGCGGCTACGCTAGTGCGCGAGTTTTCTGCGAAAACATCGCCTTTCGGGGACCGCGAAGCGGTGGATGAGGAGGTCGCCCCTTCGAGGATGAACGGTCGATAAAATAGCATCACTACTGTTTCGGGGAGAACAAAATTTGCAAACGATAGGGATAACCGGAAGAAATTGGATAGAGGGGAAGACTACCTAATGGCGACCTCCTCATCCACCGCTTCGCGGTCCCCGAAAGGCGATGTTTTCGCAGAAAACTCGCGCACTAGCGTAGCCGCAGGCGGAGTCTGTGCT
>JBGUSX010000085.1:0-4165 GCA_045132775.1 Eubacteriales bacterium | reverse complement strand
CGAATTTGAAAAAAGAGTTGAATTTATAAAATCGGTTCTTGCGGAAAGCGGAGCAAAGGGTATCGTCTATGGCAATAGCGGCGGTAAGGACTCCGCACTTGTAGGCATCCTTTGCAAAGCCGCTTGTGATAATACAATCGGAATCATTATGCCGTGTACGTCCAAGCGCAACTATGATGAGGATAGCGGAGCTGAAGCAAAGTCGTTGATGGACTCCGAAAGTGGGTATATTATCATCGATGCGAGAACCCAGTCTGAATTTGATGAATGGCATATCCCCGGTGCAATACTTATTCCCGAATACGAAATAGCAGAACGTGCCGAGAGTGAGCTTTCCGACAAGAATCAATTGATACTTGTATATTGCCGTAGCGGCAGAAGAAGCAAAATCGCAGCCGAGGAGCTTGTAAAGCCCGGTTATACCAACGTCAAGGAGTTCGGCGGTATCATCGATTGGAAATATGAAACAGTTAAATAAGAAGCGTGGTTGCAATACATACTGTAGTAAGCCCGAGAATCACATTGCAGTCAGTCTGACACTGGATGCCTTTGGTGAATTGCTTCTTGCAACGCAGGCGCATTATCAGGCGTGGCTTACTGCTTGGTATATGGGCGGATGCAAGACGGTTCAGCCCAAAACTTATCAAAAGCCTCAAACTCAGAATAATGGAAATGAGGCACAACCTTCGTCCACAACGCCTACGCAGTCCTCATTTATCCCGGATGCATATCTGGGTATCAGTACAGCGGCAAGCGAAGATGACGACGATCTTCCGTTTTAATACGGTCAGTTAATTTCACCGGCGGCAGGGAATAAAATCCTTGCCGCCTTTTCCTTTTTTCGCCTTGTTCATATAAAGTGTTGAAAATGTTCCGAAGATTTGAAAAAATAATTGGACACATCCAAATTATTTTTGAAATCTACTTGAATTTATGATGAAATTATGTTATAATTGGATATATCCAAAAAAGGACATATACAATTATACAATAGGAGTATAAAATGGCAAGAACAAGAAAACCGTCACCGATGAAAGCTGCGATAATAAAAGCAGCATCTGAACTGTTCTTTGAAAAGGGTTTTTCAAAAACGACCTCAGCTGAGTTATGTAAAAAAATAGACATTGGGACAGGAAATCTGACATTTTACTTTCCAACAAAAGAGCATATACTTTCTGTGCTCGTGCAGATGATGATAGACTTTCAATGGAAGGAGATGGAGGCACAGACCGACGAGGGCAAAAGCTCGCTTCTCGCATACTGCCTTGAACTCACCACACTTGCCGCCATCGGAGAAGAAATACCGCAGATGAATGAGTTCCTAACGGCGGCTTATTCCCACCCGACAACGCTCGATCTCGTTCGTGCCAATGACACCGAAAAGATAAAGAAGGTGTTTGCGGAATATACCGTGGGTTGGGATGACGAGAAATTTACCGAAACCGAAACGCTCATATCAGGTATTGAATACGCAACTCTGATGCACACCGAGCATACCGCATCTATCGAGCATAGGATAGAAGGTGCGCTTAACACAATCATGATGCTGTTCGGTGTTCCCGAGGAGCTTCGCAGAACCAAGATCAAAAAGGTTCTTGCTATGGACTACCGAGCAATCGGGAGAAAAGTATATGAAGAATTTAAGGAGTACGTGACCGAAAGCAACGAAAACGCGCTCGATGAGGTTCTGAAGCACACGAAGATCAGAACGTATAGATAAACCCTCTATTGAAAAGGAGAAAACCATGAAAAAACTAACACTCATTCTACTCTCGATCGTAATGATCGTAGCCCTCGCCGCTTGTGGCGATAAGAAATGCGACCACGCATATGATAACGCTTGCGACGTTACCTGTAACGAGTGCGGAGAAGAAAGAACAATCACCCACGATTGGAATGATGCAACCTGCCTCACACCCAAGACTTGTAAAGTCTGTGGTGCAACCGATGGTGAAGCTCTCGGACACGATTGGACATCGCCCGACGTTGATCTTTGCAAAGTACAATCCACTTGTTCAAGATGCGGTGCTACCGACGGTGAGAACGTGGAACACGATTGGATGGCGGCAGATTGCGAAAGTGCGAGAAGCTGTTCCGTCTGCGGAGCAACCGACGGAGAAAAGCTCGGACATACTCCGAATGAAGATGACGGCAACTGCTTAACCGCTATCACTTGCAGCGTATGCGGAACGGTAACCACACCTGCAAGAGATAGTCACACAGGCGGTACTGCTACTTGCACTGAAAAAGCAGTTTGTACTGCTTGTGGAACGGCATATGGTGCGATTGATGTAAACAATCATATAGACGAAAACACCGACCATATTTGTGACCGCGAGTGTGGAAAGACGGATATCGGCACACACGCTGACTCCGCCGAGGATAATGACCACGTTTGTGACTACGGTTGCAAAGCAATCCTTGAAGATCATAAGGGCGGCACCGCAACCTGTGTAGCACAGAAAGTATGTACGATCTGCGGAAACGGATATGGCGACCTCGAAAACCATGACTTTGGTAGCGGCAACACCTGCATCTGCGGTGCTGAAATTGCGTTTACAGGATTTATTTATATCAGTGATGAAATCTATACCTATGATGAAAGCACCAATACTTATACGGTGATTATTCCTCCCAATTACTATGGTGCAGATGCAAAGTTTCATATTACCGGCAAGAATTTGGAGTATCTTGAATCAGATAATGCGCTTCTGAAGGTAAAGGAAAATCACTCACTTGTGGGAGAGTATGATTTTCTGCTTGAAGACTTCCTAAACACTGGTTTTGAAGTTGGTTGGGGCAGCATGCGAGATGGAAGTTGGCTTGAATACCAATACTCCAACGATGGCGGTATCACATGGAGTAAAGCAGTCAGAGCCGAAGTGAAACAGTCTTATTATGTCACTGTCAATGCTTCTGAAAACGGCACCGTTACCGCTAACGAATATGCCATTGAGGGCGAGACCGTCACGCTGAATGTATCTCCCGCCGAGGGCTATATGCTGGGTACCCTGTCCGTCACCGATGCAAGCGGCAACACCATAGTTGTCGAGAATAATCAGTTCACTATGCCTGCATCCGCTGTCATCGTCAACGCAACTTTTGCCGTTTGCGACCACAAGGATAGCCGACATGAAACTGCTACCGACAACGGCGACGGCACCCATAGCTTTACCTGCACCGTCTGCGGCGTCACCGGAACCGAAAATCACACCATAGAAAACCACGTTTGTACCTCTTGCGGTGCGATGGAGATCGTAGTCAGCTTTGATGCGGACGATTACGAATGGAAAACAGGCGACGAACTCTACTTCTGCCGTGTTTCTCGTGACAATCAATGGGAGGAATATTGTTTCACAGCAACAGTTGCCGAGGATGGCACGGTCACTTGGACGCCTGATAAGACTCTCTATTGGGATGGCACAGGTGAGCATCGATTGATTGTCAGCTATCCTGCTAACATGGGTTTAGGTTGGGATGACTTTGCAATTCCCGGTGACCAAAGCACACCAGAATTGCTCCGTGATGCTGACCATATGAATGCAAGGTGGGTAGGCACACCTACAACCAACGTTATCGAGTTCGAACTGAATCACCGCATGGCAAAAATTACGGTGAATTATACGATTGCATCTCAGTTTGATCCGGATGCACCTGTTATCGCAGAAATATATAGCAATGCAATGTATTGCATATTCAAAGATGCTGACGGATTGCCTATTATCACCTCTGTAGGACGGTACGATGCTTGGATAATTCCTTATCATAACGACAATCAGTTCACCGCTTACGTTGCGCCCGGTGAGTACAATACTGACGGAATGTTTAAGTTCTATATTGGTGACGCAGAAGTGCAAATTAAAATAGCAAATCCCGGAGCTGTAACACTTGAAGAAGGCGGCGAGTACACCTTTGATGTTAAGGTAGGGCAGGATGTGCTTACAATCGTGGAAGTATCAATGGGTGATATCGATAGTCCCTTCGGTGACGGTTGGCACAATGAAATAGAACTCAGAGCAATCGGGACTCAAGCAGAAGGCAAGACGGCTTGGGAGGTGGGCGATCAGATCATAGTAACCTTTATATCCCCAAGTTTCGGCACACAGTATGGAACGCTAACCTACGACGGTACGTGGTCAACCGACGAGTCCTTCTCGTACCTTGA
>JBGUSX010000084.1:0-22972 GCA_045132775.1 Eubacteriales bacterium | reverse complement strand
GCATCGGCGCTCAGGTCGCTCCCCAGCGTTGCCCTATCCTCCGGTGCAGTAAAAGCATCTCTATTATACCACAAACATTACTTCTTAGAAAGGATTGTGTAATTGAATCTTCGGCTGGGGGATGATTTAATTATACCAGGTGTTGATATGAACAGAAGCTACGAAGCAAACAAAAGATATCTGAGATTTGGGTGTATTATCCTGATCTTAATTCTCACACTGTCCGCACTTGTTTGCTGTGCTTACGAGATCGAGCCTATCGATGAAGAGCTGAGGAAAAGGGTCGAGGCTGACTATACGTCTTACTTTTGCGAGAAGAACAATTGGGATAAAGACAAGACCTCAGCATACATAAGAAATTACTACGGCATTCATAACGGATGCGTCGTCGCTGTGTTCGATGGAAACTATATGACGCCGTACCCCGAGATAAGTGAGGAGGTGGCAGGATTCACTTTCACTTACGGCTCGACGCGGACGATCGAGGTGTGGAAGGACGGCGAGATCTGCACCTTGAAGGAGGCTTATACCAACGGCTTGCTGAAGAAAAATGATATAAAAAGAATAGCTGAAATTCACGAAAACAGAGAATATTCGGTGTTTTCGTATAATTGATTTTTAAAATGCGTTATTCGGGGAGATTCTGTTCTCCCCGATTTTTAAAATATTGAAAAAATTATTGCACAAATGCAGAATATATGCTATAATAGATCGTAGAAAACGTTTATCTGCCGAGGAATTATATGGAAAACACCGAAAAGAAAAAAAGGGAGCCTATGTCTCCGAAGAAAAAGGTAAAGATAATTATTGCGTCGCTTATCGGCGCGCTTGTGCTCTGTGTCGTGTTGATCGGGGTCCTTGACTCTGTTGACACGGGCATGAACACGGGTGAGAGGGAAACTCTGCCGCCCGTTGACGATTGGCTGCTTCACGAGACCTACGACGAGGATTTCGATATTATGCAGTATGAGGAATATCTGAACCTTGACAGAAATATCTATCTTAACAACAAGAGTGCGGGAGTTATGCAGAGCGTCCCCGATGACGACCGCGATCTTTACGGCGAGGGCTTTTCGGTCCTTTACCGCGTTATCACCGCAATAAACGAGGGCGACTACACCGCATATAACGGCTACATGGGTTCAAAGCATCTCAAAAAGAAGGAATTTACCCAGCAGCAGATATACAGTATCGTTATCGTTCCCGAGAGCTCGGAGAGAGTCAGCAAGGACGGGGATACGTACGATGAATTTATTTTTACCGTTACTTACAAGATCCACGAAAACAACGGTACCTACCGAAACACGATAGAGAGCGACGTATCTCGCCCGCAGATCTTTATCGTAAATAACAGCTCGGGTTCTTTTAAGGTTATGGATATTATCGAGCAAGGCTACAAAAAATAAGCGTAAGGCAGATAGAATGACGCATTTTTGTGCATAGTATACTATTTTTGCTTTGAAAGTTTGTACAATTTTTCGCGCGAACGCACTTGACAATCACTTGACCGCGTGATATAATTATTACAGAGACGTAAAAGTGAGCGGGGCATACAAGCTCCAAATCAGCACGGCGTCGGAAAGGATACTTTATGGAAGGTTATATTATGACAATCGTATGGGCAGTGGTGTTCATCGCTGCCTTGTGGATCGAGGCGGAGACCGCCGAAATGGTGGCTATCTGGTTTTTACCCGGTGCTATTGCAGGCTTGGCTCTCTCGTTCTTTGACATCAAGTGGTGGGTACAGTGCATCGTTTTCGTTGTTCTGTCCGCAATTCTCTTGATCCTTGCAAAGACGGTGCTGAAAAAATATCTCAAAAAGCACACTCGCCAGGAAAAGACGGATACCGATCTTCTTATCGGTGAGATCGCGGTCGTTACCGAAAGAATTGACAATAACGAAATGACGGGAGCCGTCAAGATACAGGGTAAAGAATGGAGTGCCCGAATGGCTGACGACTGCGAGAGCGCAGAGGTCGGTGAGTTCGTTGAGGTTCTTGCTATATCGGGTGTCAAGCTGATATGCAGATGGAAATAATAGTCTGACAATATTTTATATACAGAAAGGAATTTTACTATGGAATGGATCATTGTACCAATTATTCTCGGAGTTATCGTTCTTATCACACTCATTGCAAACATTCACGTCGTACCTCAGGCGAGAGTTTACGTAATTGAACGTCTCGGCGGTTATCACGTGACCTGGGGAACAGGTGTGCATTTCAAGATCCCCTTCGTTGACAGGATCGCGAAGAAGATCAACAAGATGGAGCAGGTCGCAGACTTTCCTCCTCAGCCCGTTATCACAAAGGATAACGTAAGAATGCAGATCGACACCGTCGTTTTCTATCAGATCACCGACGCGAAGCTCTACACCTACGGTCATGCAACTCCTATGACCGCTATCGAGAACCTCACCTCCACCACTCTCCGTAACATCATCGGTGACATGGAGCTTGACGAGACTCTCACATCCCGTGACATTATCAACTCCAAGATGCGCGCTATACTTGACGAGGCGACTGACCCTTGGGGTATCAAGGTCAACCGCGTTGAGCTCAAGAACATCATTCCTCCCAAGGAAATTCAGGATGCGATGGAAAAGCAGATGAAGGCAGAGCGTGAGCGCCGTGAGTCTATCCTCCGTGCAGAGGGTGAAAAGAATTCCGCTATTCTCGTAGCGGAAGGTAGAAAGCAGTCGCAGATCCTTGAGGCAGAGGCTGAAAAGCAGTCTCAGATCCTCAGAGCCGAGGCAGAGAAGCAGTCCCAGGTGCTTAAGGCAGAGGGTGAAGCTGAGGCTATACTCGCGGTCCAGAAGGCAACTGCAGAGGGTATCAGAATGATCAACGAGGCGAACCCCGGTGAGGGTATGATCGCCATCAAGAGCCTTGAGACCTTTGAAAAGGTTGCTGACGGAAAGGCTACCAAGATCATTATTCCTTCCGAGATACAGAATATTGCAGGACTTGTAGCATCTATCAAGGGTGTTGCAGAGGACGACGCAAAGGCTTGATCGGTGGTATATATGGACATTAAGATAACAGAGTGTCCTTTCTGCCACGGAAACGAGTTTGTTGAAGCGAAGCAGACGGGATACGCATCTATCTCGGGAAGCAAGAATATGTGGAGCTCGGAGGATCTCTATCATCTGATCTGCCGCCGTTGCGGCAGTGTTGTAAGAAGCTACGTTAAGGACCCCGAAAAGCTACTCAAAAAGAAGGACAGAAAAGAAAAATAACATTATTCGGGGGAGTTTTGCTCCCCCGAAGTGCGTTTTACTGGAGATTTACTGTGAAAAAAGTTATCATTATCGTATATGCGATTTCAGCTATACTTACGGGTGTGGGAGCGGTGATATTTCCGCAATTTGTTGACATATCCCTGTTTTCTGCTCTACCGCTGATCGCCGCGCTTTACATGGGTATTGGAGCCGCTTGTATGTACTATTTTGGCGAGTTTAACAGACACACACTCAGCAGGCGGTTGTTTAGCTTTGATTTCAAATATTCCAAGCAGGGCGGCGACAGTAAATTTGATTTTGTTGCTGAGCGAGGAGAAAAGGTTGGATATAGCATTCCTGTTTTGATATACGTTATCATTTCCGCGATAGAAATATCACTTATCTTCTTTTTCTCCTTTTACGTAAAGATCGGTTTTGCTTTAGCCGTTCTGATTATCTCTCCAATTATTCAGCTTATCGGTGAGGCGAAGAGAATGTCGCAGAAGATAAAGAACGACCTCTATCTGAGTGAGTTTGAGAAGAAGGAGCTCGATGCGCAGAAGAAACGCGAGGAAATGGGGAAGTGGAAATAACCTTAAAAGAGGAAAGGAGACGGTGAGATGCTTGATGCTTTGAGAAAAAAGAGTGATTTTTACAGATGCTTTAAGGATAGTGCAACTCTGATCGAGAGTGATGAGAATTGCCGCACGTACTCCTTTGAGCACAATGGGAATCGCTTTCTTATAAAAAAGACTTTGAAGAGGGCAGACAAGCGCGTTATCGTGACGTGTACGGGGCACACCGTTTTGGGCGAGAGATTGATTCCCGTTACGATACACACGGTAGCAAAAGAGGCCGAGTTCAATATTGACGTGGCGGAATTTGTCGAGAATGATGCGATAGCGATAGTAGTCATATCGGGCAAGCCCGGGCTTATCAAGGGGCTTGACGAGGGTGTGTTTGTATCTGCAGGCGGTGACAAAAAGAGCAGAAAATGCGTTCTCGTTATGAGCGAGGCGAGGTTTCGTACATTTGAGATTGGTAAATAGTGTTTCAAATTTTGATTTATCGGTCGTTTAGCCTTCCCCAGCGGGGAAGGGGGACCGCGTAAGCGGTGGTTGAGGAGGTTGCTTTTTCAAGGGTTTCACGTCCTTTGATTACCTTGTTTCGTCGCAAAGGAATCCTTGTGCCACAATACAAAATCCACAATATTCCCGTGTAGCACACCCCGATGGCGACCTCCTCATCCACCACTTCGTGGTCCCCCTTCTCCGCTGGAGAAGGCTATTCGATAAATTGCAATTTATAGAGTAAAAAAACTCTGCGTATTATCTTACTTATCTTACGCAGAGTTTTTAATATTTTCTGTAGCCTTTACGACGCGAATTCTTATGGCTTTGGGATATCAGCACGATCGGCAGAAGAATTGCAAAACAGACGAGCGTTGCTATAAACGCGCGGCTTTTCGTGTACTCTCCGATCGCATTTATTACCTTCATTACTGCGTTTACTTCGCAGTCCTCGGTAATGATAACGTCACATTCGCCGACTATCTCGCCCGACAGATATACCTTCGCTTTTCCGATGACGTCTCCCTTTGAAAGCGGTGCCCTCAATGCTCCGTCGGGGTATTCGAGACGGTAGCTTAAATCAGAGATCGACCCGTCCGGCACGTACACAGAAAGGGAATTCGATGCAGCGACGCGCACCTTTTCCGTGCCAAGTGCGGTCATCTCTATCTCGGCAACTCCGAGGATCTGATCCTTCTCAAAAACCGTGTGGTCGTTATAGCTGTCACACGCCCAATTCACGAGCGTATTGACGGTATCATAAGCAAAAATTTTGCTTCCGTCCTCGCTCTCCTTGCCACCAAGGACAATGCAGATATAATCCGCGCCGTCGTCATGCGCCATTGTAACAATGCTCCAGCCGCCCGCATCCCCCGAGATCCCTGCGTTCATTCCTGCGCAGATGGGGTTATAATAAGCTTGTGTGCTTCTCGACGAGATGAGATAATTGCGGTTATAGACGGTTCGCGCGTCGCTTGAATTGGTCTTGCCGATCTCGTGCTTTTTTGCTGATGAAATTTCCATATAGAGCTCGTTATCCGACGCGGCAAGGGCGATCTTGAGCGTGTCCGAGAGCGTTGTCACCATTGCAGAATTGTCGGGATATCCGAGCGGATTTGTGTAGCTTGTCGACTCCGCGCCAAGCTCACGAGCCTTCTCGTTCATCAAGGAGACGAAGCCTTGCGTGTTTCCTGCGCAAATGTTTGCCAGCACGTATGCCGCGTCGTTGTACGAGCCGCATATCGCGCCGTAGAGAAGATCGTTTATTTTTATTTTTTCACCATCCTTCAGGCGCATTGAATATCCGCTTGAGCCTTGAAGCATCTCTGCGGTGACTGTAACTGTCTCATCAAGCCGCTCCGCGAGCATTTCGCAGGCGAGAAGTCCTGTAATGACTTTTGCACTTGTGGACGTGTTAAGTAGAGTGTCGGGGTTCTCGTTCACGAGCATTTTGTTGTGTGTCCTATCGTAAAGACACGCCGCGGCGGCGTTTTCGACCTTGGGAGGTGCATTCTCGTCCTTTGCGCCTGCACTTAAACAAAAAAAGGAGGAACCAAGTGTGAGTGCGACGAGAACAAGGCTTAAAAGCCGGATCGTCCGTCTTTTCATTTTGCATCCTCCTTTTACATTTTAGTTTTCCTTTTCGGAGAAGAGCCCGAGCACCTGCTCGGCGTTCTTTTTTATTGCTTCTGTGAGCTCATCAAGGGAGGAAAATCTGGTCTCCTCGCGAAGAAAGGCGCAGAATTTCAATGTCATTTCCTTGCCGTAGATGTCGCCTGAAAAATCTATGATATAGGTCTCGCAATTCAGCGCGTGATCGTCGCCCTCCTTGATGCTCGGGCGCGTGCCGACGTTGGTCACTCCCATATATTCCTTGCCGTCACCAAATGAGCAGAGCGTTGCATATACTCCGCGGCGGAGTGGGGCGGTATTATCGGGAAACGGCTGATTTGCGGTGGGAAAGCCTAACTTGCGACCAAGCTTTTTTCCCTCGGTTATCTCGCTTTTGACAGCAAACTCTCTGCCGAGCATCGAGTTTGCTTTTTCGATCTCGCCTGCGAGAAGATGCCTGCGTATCGCGCTTGAGCCGACGGTCTCGCCGTCAAGCTTTATCTCGGGTACCGTGGCGGTGTTTTCCTTGCCGAAAAAGGATTCAAGCATCACGGGAGTTCCGAGACCCTTATGACCGAAACGGTGGTCGTATCCCGTTACGGTGGCAATGCATCCGAGCTCTTTTTGCAGAATTTCTGAAATGAAATCCTCTGCCGACAGGTCCTTAAAGTCTGAAAAGTGACCCATTGCAACGAAGTCAAGACCCGAACCCAGCAAAAGAGAGATCTTATCCTCCTTTTGCGTTATCAGGATCTGATCCTCGCCCTTCAATATTGCCGCCGGGCTTTCTTCAAAGCACCAGGCGCCGACAAGGCTTGCACCGATCTTTTCTTTAAGCGTCTTTGCCTCTGACAAGAGCTTTTGATGCGCTATATGGACTCCGTCAAAGGTTCCGAGTGCCAAAACACTGCTTTTTCCGTCTAGAGTGCCATCGGTGTCGGCAAAAAAGAGCTCAATGCTTCTTTCGTTATTTTCAATCCTCATTTTCGGGGTTTTCATCTGTTCCAAAGGTTGCAGATAGGTGGTCGATATAGACTTTTACCATATCCTCGATAAGCTCGTCGCGGTCGACTCTGTTTATTAGAGTTCTTGCGTTTTTGTAGTTCGAGATATGGGTCGGGTCGTCCGACTCGATATATCCTGCGAGCTGGGTTATGGGGTTATATCCGCCCTCGCGTATCATCTCGCAGATCGAGTGAAGGATCGCGCGAGGATCTTCTTCTGTTTCGGGCTGTATCGGCGCATTCGTCACGGGGACGTTTTTCCCGATGATGATCTTTAAGTCTTTATTTTCAAGAATCATTATTTTACCTTTCGAGATTGTTGATTACTGCTCTGTGCTTTGTTGGGAGTCTTCGGTTATTTCCTCGCGGTCTGCAAGCCTTTTGTATTCACCGAGCTTGCCGAGTGTGATCATTATGGCAATATATACGAGTGAATTCAGTGCGAATACGGGGAGAAAATCAAGTGCTCCGAGCTCGTCCATAAGCGTGTTTACGGTGAGATCCTTTCCGTAGTGAAGGAGCGCGGTGACAAATCTTACACCGCCTGCACAGAACGCTTGAAAATGGAAAATGAGCGAGACGAGCGCGTGAAGAAGGGAAGCGAGGAGCCCCGATATGATCGTTTCGACTATCGGATATCTCGCCATTCTGTATCCCTCTTTATAGGCTATGGCTCCGAGAACCGCGTTGACTCCGACTGTGTACACCACTGCGCGCAAAACGGTCAGCTCGTAGTATTCGGTTACGATAAACAGATTTACCACCTTGACGGTGAGTATCTCCGCGAGCATAATGACAACGCAGGCGATGAACATGTAGAAGGCGTAAACGAGAGTGTTTACCAAAATGTCTGATTTTTTCATATACCGTTACTGCTTTCCTGCGAAGATCTCCTCGAACTTTTCATCCGAGTGCTTTTTGACAAGAGTCGCATAGTAAGCGACTATGATTATCTCAAGCGCGTTAACAAGACGCTCCTTTACTCCGCGCACGACCTCGGAGTAATCAGAAATCACCTCGTCGATAGCTTCCTTGATAGAGCCGAGAGAGCAGATCTCGTACGTCATGAGCTTGTCCAATATCTTGCAGATGTAATCGTAAAGCTCAGCATCGGGAATGATATCGTCGCTCCTATCGTTTACCCGTCCGTTGATATATTGGATGAGGAATGCGATGCGGTCAAGCTGCATACAGGAACGGAGCATATTGATAATGAGAATATGCGCGACCTGATTTATGTTGTATCTTTTGAGCTTGGAGTTCTCGACCCAACCGCGCTTTGTCCAGTTCTGGAGAGTTGAGCCGTCGATGCCTGAGATATCGCGTATCTGGGTGAGCATAACGCCGTCAGAAATGTAGAAAATTTTGGATAAGAATTCAAGTCCTGTCACACCGCCCATCTCCGCGCGAGAGAGCTTGGTACCGGGGATAAGGTCGTCTTTTATATGAAGGTTCATTTTTTGTCCTCCTACTATTTATTATTCATAATATAATTATATATTACAATCGCGTGATTGTCAAGCATATTCGAAAAACTTAATAATAATTTCAAATATTTAAACATAAAATTGAAATATCCACAATGTGTTTAAGGAGAAACGCGGCTTTGAGGAAATTACGTGTTAAATTTGGTGCGATACTAATGCTTTTGGCGATGATCGTATCTGATGGGGCGGTTCTTCTTGTTATATATTTTCTTTCCGCCGCACTACACGAATGCGGACATCTCGTAGCGGCGAAGGTGATGAAAATCGAAATTGAAGAGATAAGGTTTGACTTTTCGGGTGTGAGGATATGCACCGATAAGAATATTCCTTCGTATCTTCACGAGCTTATGCTTTCTGCTGCGGGACCGCTTGTAAACGTTGTATCGGTAACGTTGTGCGTGTGTGCTTTCTCGCTTTGCGGTGTATCATTGTTCGACGTTGTTGAGGCGATCATTCTGCTTTTCAGAGGAGAGGTGACGGTGCCGGGAGCTGTAGGATTTTTTGCCGCGTCGTCTCTTTTGCAGGGGGGGATAAATCTTCTGCCGATAAATACGCTTGACGGGGGAAGGATCCTGTTTTGTGCTTCGGCGCTTATTTTCGGGGAGAGATGTGCTTCTGCGGTCATAAAGGCTACGTCGTTTATTGCGGCATTCGTCTTGTGGACTGTCGCGCTTTACCTTCTTCTGCGCGTGTCGTCGGGGCTTGGTATATTCGTGTTTGCGGCATGTGTGTTTATTGCAACTGCAGGCGAAAACAAGGAAACGGCAATTCTGTCATGAACTGCCGTTTTCTGTGTTTTATTCAGCCATATTTTTTTACGTCATTATACGTGTTTTCGGTTTCCGTATAAGTGTTTTTCTGCTCAAGGAGCCATTTCCACATCTCCGGGTTGGAAAATGCAGGTTCCCAGGCATTGTGTCCCGTGTTTTCAAGGATCGTGATCTTCGCCTTCTTGCCGCCCCAAGCGGTGATATTGTTTATGAATTTCTTACTTTCCTCAGGGAAGACCGTCGGGTCGCTGTCGCCGTGGAATGCCCAAATTGCAGTATTTATAAGTCTTCCTGCATTCCAGTACATGCCTCCGCCGCAGATGGGCACGAGGGCGGCGAAAAGCTCGGGGTGAGTCATTCCCATCTGCCAGGTTCCGTAGCCTCCCATACTTGCACCCATAAGATAGACGCGCGAGGTGTCGATCTGCGGTTCTGATATGATAAACCCGATAAAGTCCTGTAGCTGCTCGAAGATGTCGAACCAAGAGTTTGCATAGCACTGCGGAGCGACCGAGACCGCACCCTTAAGAAAAGGAGCGGATAGGGAGAAAAAGCAGTGATTTTTGACAAGCGAGATATCTCTGCCTCTGCCGCCTGCACCGTGAAGGTATATAACGAGTGGGTATTTTTCTCCTTCAATCACATTTTCGGGTCTGCGGATGACGTAATCTATTTCCTTGTGCTTTAAAACTTCCATACATATTCCTCCGTAGGATATTTTCCACGTGTATTATATCACCGATCTTCTTTAGTGTCAATAGTCATAACACAAAAACGACCTCCGAAAAAGAGGTCGTTTTTGTGTTTGTTATGCGTTATCCTTTGAAAATTGCTTTTCAAGGTAGTCTATGTAGTAATTCCAATCCTCGCGGCTGAGGAAGTGGAGTCCCGGGCGCATGTGGTGTCCGATCATACCCTCGTGGAGAGGGTTGCGGAGCTTGGGGGCATTGCCGTCGGGAACAAATCCGATCTTGCCTTTTTCTTCATAGTATCGGCTTGCAGCAACACATGCGAGGTATTCGTTTTTCGGGCATGCCCAGGTGTCGCCCTCGGCACTTGCTACGTACGCTCGGTGTGGGTGATTTGCCGCGATGAGCCAATGCTGATCGAAGGGCATGGAATCCTCGTTGTCGATGTATTTTTTATAGTTTTCACAGAACCAGAACGGGAAATTCTTGTTTATTGCGCGGATGGTTTCGCCCGTGTTTTCACGCGCCAAAGCCGCGCCGCCGCATCCCGAGTCGTTGGAGATGGCACAGTAAAATCTCTCGTCAATAGCACCTGCTAACAGCGCGGTCTTGCCGAGTCGCGAATGACCGACAACGCTGATCTTGTCAGCATCTAACTCGGGGAGAGTCACGGCATAGTCAAGCAAAGCCGAGGCGGCATAAGCCCATAAACCTATCTTTCCGCACGAGTCGGGTGCGCGCTTACCGTCCTTGTAGAGAAGTCCCGCAAGTCCGTTTGTGAAATCAGAGTTGTCGCTCGTGACGTTCTCATAGCAGAAGGTCAGAACTGCATATCCGCGGTTGAGTATCTCTTCCGTAGGCTGATAACGATCCGAAATTCCGTCGCGGAAATTGATATGTATAAACGCGGGGACCTTTTTCTCTGCATTGAGAGGATACACGTAATAAAAGGGAAAGGTAAACTCGCCGAATTCCGCGTGAATCGTCAAAGAGAGTCTTGCAAGGTATCCCTTGCCTGCAAAATGATGGATTCCCGGGTTATCGACATTTACGGTAACCGAGTCGGGCTTTTTGGGGAGATAACCGTACTCCTCGCGAAAAAGCACGTCGAGAATCTCCTTTTTAGAAATACCCGTGGGATAGGGAAGTCTGTTCAAGAGTTCCATAATCTATCTCCTTATTTTTCGTTGGTTTGGTTCCATGTCGGGAAGAGCTCGCGCCAAACGTCAGTGTGCGCCTCACAATCGAGGTAGTGCGCAAAGACGTGATTCTGTCTGTCGGTTGAATCCTCGTTGCAGGCGTTGCGGATAGCGTACATATATCCGTCCTTGTTATTAACGCAGAATTCGTGCCAGCCGTCCTTCCACTCGCCGTTATGAAGCTGAGCGTTTCTTGCCTCAAATTCGGACATAATGGTTTCCTTGTCCTCGCCCTTTGCAAGTGAAATTCCGCAATCATCCAATCTAATGGGAGTAAATGCGATTTCGTGGCTCTTCGTGTCATATTCGACCGCGAGAAGTGTACACCAGCTCTCAAGATCCATAAGCTTTGCAAACTGGAAGTTGCCCTGACCGTAGAGGATATGACAGCCCTCAAACTGTTCGTATGCACCTATGCAATGTGTATGCTGGCAGAGGACAACGTCTGCACCGTTCTTTGCCATAGCCTGACAGAGCTTGCGGAGTCTCGGCGAAGGGTAGCGGCAATGCTCTTTGCCGCCGTGGTACATAACGAGCACACGGTCGTATTTCGCCTTTGCTGCCCTGATGTCCTCCATAGTGTCGTACTCGTCGTAGGGGCGGGATCCCATTCTGTCGTCAAGCGCATAAGAATACTCGTGCTCGCAGACAGCGATGATACATACGCTCTCGCCGTCCTTTTCGACCACGTAATTCTTTCTCGAATCCTCGTAGTTTTCGCCAAATCCCGTGTAATCGAGTCCTGCGGCTTTGATCGCGTTGATGCTGTCGATAGCACCCTCGCGACCGAAGTCGAAGATGTGGTTATTTGAAAGACCGCAGACGGTAACGCCGAGCTCTTTGAGCATCTCGGCGGTCTCGAGGGGGGCTTTGAGGTTGGGGCCGAATTTTGCTATCTTATTTTCGCTTTCGGTGATGGCGCACTCTATGTTGGCAAAAACGAGGTCCTTGCCGCAAAAAAGCGTTACGGTATCTCCGAAAAGCGCGGGGATATCTTTGTTTTTATAAAAGGGTGTTGAATGAGCGGTGGGGCATACGTCGCCTACAAGAAGTGTTTTCATATTGAGTTCCTCCGAAAAATTGGTTTGCCGAAAGATATATCTTTTTCAGAAATTATATCACGGTTTCAGGCAAAAAACAATGAAAAATCAATAAAATATTTGCTTTTTGACTTTTATTACGCCTCGGTTTTTTTATTCCATGAACCGAACAGGGGCAGTGAAATGATCACTCCGACCACCATAATTCCCGCCCAGACGAGTATCAGGTTGCCCCAACCGATGCTCGTTGCGGCGTTAGCAAAAATGAGATTTGCCGCAGCAGCCGCCATGTAGCTTAAGAAGTCGAGGAAGCCCGTTGCGCTTGAGACTATTCCCGTGCTCTTAAGACTCGGACAATATACGCTCCAGAGCATGCTTGATGCGCTGTTTGAGGACATTATCGCAAGAACGATGAAGATTATGTTGAGTATAGGGTTAGTTACAAAGTAAGTAAGTACGAAGAAGATGACTGCCGAGCTGAACATCAGAAGCAGGGCGAGATTTACGTTCTGTCCGAGTCTCTCGTAGATAAATACTGCTATGAGGGCGGTAAGGGAAATAACGAGAGTCGAAGCGGTGTAGATGCCTGCAGATTCTTTATCTGAAAAATTCAGATGCTGTGCAAGATAGGTAGTCAACCAGAACACCACAGAGGTTCTGACAACGCCTGTAAGTATTGCCACTAAAGAGAATTTGACGATGTGGTGCTTGAAGAGGACCTTTACGTTCTGCACACCTTTTTTCTCGGTCTTGACCTGTCCGTATTTTACGATACCGCGCTTTTCAAACACAAGGAAGATCGAAAAGCATACTATCGCCATACAGAACAGTGCCGCACTGCTGACCGCAAACACGCTCTGCCATGCAAGTAAGGATGCAAGAAGTCCAGCCGCAGGGGAGCCGAAGAAGGACGCGAAGGTATATCCCACACTGCAACGTACTGCGTGGATGTGCTCGGTGTTCTCGGAAACCACCTTTGTCATAGGTCCGTAGATCATCGAAAGAAAGAATCCCGTCACCGCGTACGCGATCATTGCAAGCGTCGGTGTTACGCTTGCGATAAATGAGAAGATGATATTTGTGATGCCTGCACCGAAAAGTCCTATGGATATCATCCATCTTGCCTTTATTTTGTCTCCGATCGCGCCGTTTATCAGCTGACCGAATGCATAGAACACGAAAAAAAGCGAGGAGATGCTACCGATATATTCCTCGGAGAAGCCTTGAGTGAGCATCTGCGGAGTTACCGCGCCGAGAATGTTTCTTGCAATATAGACCGCAAAGTATGCAACCGAGCAGAGAGTACCGAGCATAAATGCGTTTTTTGCGTTTTTACTGAGTTTCATCTTTTACTTTTCCTTTTAAATATTGGTTCGCTGTTGGTAGTAGAAAATGGCAGTATAATCCATTTCCATGCCCTCATCTGTGCAGAGAGCACCAACGATAGAGATTATAACACTTAAATCAAAAATATTCAATAGATTTTTGATTTTTTAAACAAAAAATTGCTCCGAATGAACGGAGCAATTTTTTCTTCATTGATTTGTGATCTAATGACTGTTTATCATGCGCTTTTCGTCAGACGGTGAGTGACCGAAAAAGGTGGTGTAGTTGCGGTAGAAGGTCGTATAGTCTCCGAAACCGCAGGAGTCGCAGACCGAGATGGGCTTTTCACCCTCCGAAATGCGCTTTTGTGCGATGAGCAGGCGTTTGTCCATAATGTATTTTTTCGGAGTCTGATGAAGCTCGCTTTTGAAAAGGCGGAAAAGATAGCTCTCGCTGACGAAAAGATGCTTCGATATCTCCTCAACGCTTTGCACCGTGAAGAGATTTTCGTTAATATATTTCAGTGCCTCGGTTATCAACGGCGATGACGTGAAGTTGTCTTCACTCTGGGACGAGGGGAAGATCGTGAGATTATAGAAGAGCTCGTTTAGCATGTGAGGAACGAGCTTTGACATAGTCTCCTCGTCGCAGTTCTTCGAATATACGTCGAATCTGCGGAAGATGTCCTCGGCGAGCTTGTTGCCCGAAAGATTGATTATTTCAACGTTTTCTGGGATCATCTTAACGCTTTTCACTCCGTGCATCTTTGCGTTGAAAAGAATGTCGTATCTCTCGTAGGTCTGCGGTGAATCGATCTGTATGAAATGGTAATGAAAGGGGCGTATGATGATGAGGTCGCCCTTTTTCAGCTTATATTTTCTGTCCTCTATGACGTGCGTGGCGTCTCCGCTGACAATATAGAGCAGCTCGTAGGCATTATGGGTGTGAAGCGAGTATTGATCGCAATCGGGGGATTCGGTGGTCTCGTGCTTGTAGAAGACACGGTCAGTCTCCCAGATACAGTCGTTTAATTTCATTTTCTGACCCTCCTTTTTTGCCTTGTTGCCCCATTATAACACATCAGTTCACAAAATGCAATAGAAAAGGGTAAAAAATGCTATTTACTTGGTGAAAATTATTTTATATAATGGAACTGTGTAAAACACATATTTTCTTATATGAAAGGAAGTAAAAGTTATGAAAAAGCTTAACCTCGCTATTATCGGTCAGGGAAGAAGCGGAAAAAACATTCACGGAAGATTTTACCGCACTGACGATAATCAGTACTTCAACGTAAAATACGTAGTTGAGGCAGACGATTTCCGCAGAGAAAGAGCAAAGAACGATTACCCCGGATGTGTAACGTTTGCAGATTATCACGACCTCTACGCTCTTGACGATATCGATCTCGTTGTCAACGATACTTATTCGGATCTTCACTATCCCATTACGAAGGATCTTCTCGAGCACGGCTTCAACGTTCTCGTTGAAAAGCCCTTTGCAAGAACAAGATACGAGTGCGATACCCTTATCAACATAGCAAAGGAAAAGGGAGTTCTCCTTGCAGTATTCCAGCAGACCTTCTTTGCACCCTTCTATGAGTTTGCATACGACCTTGCTAAATCCGGCAAGCTCGGTGAGATCCAGCAGATCACCATCAGATACAACGGCTTCTCTCGCCGTTGGGACTGGCAGACTCTCCAGAAGAGATGTGCGGGCGGTCTTTACAACACAGGACCTCACCCTGTAGGAATGGCTCTCGGACTTATCGACTTCGATAAGGATGCAAAGGTCCTCTTCTCAAAGCTTGGTCTTGCTCTTACAAGCGGTGACAGCGATGACTATGCAAAGTTCATTCTCGCGGCTCCGAACGGACCCGTTGTTGACGTTGAGGTTTCCAATAACGACGCATATACACCCTATAACCTCAAGATCCAGGGAACAAAGGGCTGCTTTAAGTCCACTCCCTCCGACTATGAAATGACATATCTCGTTGACGGCGAGAACGTTGAGCGTCCCGTAGTTGAGACCTTCCTTGCGAATGACGAGGGCGAGCCTATTTATTGCGGCGAGACTCTTGTAAAGCACACTGAGAGCGGTCACTTTGACGGAACCGCATTCGACGTTGGAACAAAGAAGCTCTACGAGCAGATCTACTACTATCTCACAGAGGGTAAGCCGATGACTGTTACCGCAAACATGGCAGCTGACATTATCTCGGTCATCGAGACTGTTCACGCGCAGAATCCCCTTCCTTTGAAGTATTGAGGTAAACAGATATGAAAAAGAAAATTGTAATTCTCGGTTGCGAGAACTCTCACGCCAACAGCTTTCTCGGCTTTATAAGAGACAGAGAAGAGTTTTCCGACGTTGAGGTCGTAGGCGTTTACAGCCACGAGCGCGAGGCTGCGGAAAAGCTCAACGAGCAGTTTGGCGTACCCGTAATGGATAACTACGACGATGCAGTCGGTAAGGTCGACGGCGTTGTTATCACCGCGCGTCACGGCGGCAGACATCTTATGTACGCAAAGCCCTATATGGAGAGCGGTGTGCCGATGTTCATCGACAAGCCCGTTACGGTCACGGAAGAGGACACACTTGAGCTCGTTGAGCTTCTCAAGAAGAACAATATTCAGGTCACGGGCGGTTCTTGCCTTAAGTACGATCCCTTTGTCCTCGCTCTTAAGAGAGACAGAGAGTGCAACGCTATGGGTAAGGTCCTTGGCGGAACTGTTCGCGCTCCTTACAACAAAGAGAACGAGCACGGCGGATTCTTCTTCTACTCACAGCATCTTGTAGAGATGGTGTGCGAGATATTCGGCAGATTCCCGAAATCCGTTATTGCAAAAGAGAAGAATAACCACATCAACGTTCTTTTCCGTTACGACGATTACGATTGCACCGCGATTTTCACAGAGGGTGTGCATATCTACGGTGCGGCTTTGTATGCAGAGAGAGCAACAAAGTCTCTTGACGTTTCCTTCTGCTCGGATTGGTTCTACCGTGAGTTCAAGGCATACTACGAGGTCCTCTCGGGCGCGAAGATGAAGGAGACCTACGCAGGCTTCGTAGCCCCCGTGTTCATTCTCAACGCTATCGACCGTTCGCTCAAGAGCGGTTGCGAAGAGACTGTAAACGGTATCGAAGAATAATTGGAGAGACGCTATGGCAAAAATAATTCTTTCGGGATTTTTTGACGAGCATTCTGACTCCTTTGACGGTCAGCTCGAGGCGATGAGCTCTTTCGGTGTAAAAAATATCGAGATCCGCCACGTTGACAAGAAGAACGTTTCTGTTCTTACCAAAGAGGAGGTAGCAGAGGTAAAGGCAAAGCTTGATAATTACGGCTTCGGTGTATCTGCTATCGGCTCGCCTCTCGGTAAGATAAAGCTCGATGGTGATATGGACGCACACATGGAGACCGCGCGCAGAGTATTTGAAACTGCAAACACTCTCGGAGCAGAGTATATCCGTATGTTCAGCTTCTATGCCCCCGATGGCAATGATATTACCGCTATGCGAGGCGAGGTAGTTGAGGCACTCGGCAGAATGCTCGCTATCGCCAAGGAGCACGGTGTAACACTTTGCCACGAGAATGAGGCAGAGATATACGGCGCTACCCCCGAGCGTTGCCTTGATCTGCTCCGAGAGTTCGGAGGCGAGCTTGGTTGCGTATTCGATATGGGTAACTTTGTGCTTGAGCAGGAGGAGCCCGTGGCGGCATACAAAATGCTCCGTGATCACATAAGATATTTCCACATAAAAGACGCTCTTTACGAGGGCGCGATAGTTCCTCCCGGATGCGGAAACGCGAAGATAGGCGAGATACTGGGTGAGCATAAAGCCTTTGCTAAAAAGGATTTCTTTATCTCTCTTGAGCCTCACCTCCAGCTCTTCTCGGGACTTAACGCGCTCGTCGGACGTTCCTTTGAAAATCCTTATAAGTACGAAAGCGCAGAGCTTGCGTTTGCGGACGCACACAAAAAACTTCTGGAGTTGATTTAAAATGAAAACTTTGAAAAAAGATCTTTTAACAGTTAATATTTACGATTCGAGAGACGAGATGGGCAAGGCTGCGGGCGCAGATATCAAGGCTTGCATCCTGAAGCTTCTCGAGACAAAGGAGACCATCAATATGATCTTCGCTGCAGCTCCCTCACAAAACGAGGTGCTTGCTTCTCTCGCAGAGGATAAGGAGATCCCGTGGAACAGAGTAAATGCGTTCCACATGGACGAGTATATCGGTCTTTCCGCCGACGCTCCCCAGGGATTCGGTAACTTTCTCAAAAATGCGATCTTCGGTCGCGCGCCCTTCAAGAGCGTGAATTACATAAATATTTCCGCAACCGATGCTGAGGCAGAGTGCGCAAGATATTCCGCGCTTCTCGAAGCTAACCCCACCGACATCGTTGTTATGGGTATCGGTGAGAACGGACACATCGCGTTCAACGATCCGCCCGTTGCGGATTTCAAGGACACAAAGAAGGTCAAGCCCGTAGAGCTTGACGAGATATGCCGTCAGCAGCAGGTCAACGACGGTTGCTTTGCAACTATCAATGACGTTCCGAAGATGGCGATCACTCTTACATGTCCCACACTCTTCGCAGGAGATTATCTCTTCTGTATCGTTCCCGCGCCCACAAAGGCTAACGCTGTAAAGGCTACCGTTTGCGGTGAGATCGGCGAGGCTTGCCCCGCAACCATCCTTCGCCGCCACGAAAACGCGATCCTTTACCTTGATCCCGACTCCAGCTCGCTTCTTTGATGCTATGAAGAGGATCAAAAGTGATAAAATAATCCTCTCCGACCGCGTTTTTGACGGATATATCTATTACGAGGACGACAAGATTATTGCCGTTACCTCGGATGAGCTCGCATATGAAGAGGAGACCGATCTTACGGGTCTCTTCGTCAGTGCGGGATTTATCGATATCCACACGCACGGCGGCGGAGGATACGCATTTGAAAAAAGCGTTGACGACATAGTCGAGGGATGCAATTTCCACCTCGCACACGGCACAACGACAATAGCTCCCACCATCTCTGCCGCTCCCATGGAGAGCATGGCAGTGTCGGTCGCCAATGTAAAGAAGGCAATGAGCGACGAGAGAGTGAAGGGAACGATTATAGGCTCTCACCTTGAGGGACCTTATCTTTCGCGCGAGCAGGCAGGAGCGCAATGCGCAGACTTTATAACCGCGCCCATTGAGGCGGATTATATGCCCGTGCTCGAGGCGGACGGAGACTCTATCGCAAGATGGAGCTACGCGCCCGAGAATGACGAGGGAGAGAGGTTTGCAAAGGCACTCGAGGCTCACGGAATCGTCGCCGCGGCAGGTCATACAAACGCGATATATTCAGATCTTAAACGCGCAATGGCAGAGGGCTGTAACCTTGTTACACACCTCTTCTCCTGCACGTCAACGATAACGAGAGACCACGGCTTCCGCCGCCTCGGAGTTATCGAGACCGCGTTCCTTGAGGACGATATGTACGTCGAGATAATCTGCGACGGAAAGCATCTCCCCCCCGAGCTTATCAAGCTTATCTACAAGATAAAGGGACCCGATAAGATCGCGCTGATCACAGATAGTCTGCACTTGGCAGGTACCAAGGAGACTCACGGCTTTATGCAGGCGACCGAGTTCATAATCGAGGACGGAGTTTGCAAGCTCGTTGACAGAAGCGCGTTTGCGGGTAGCATTGCGACTGCGGACAGACTTGTACGAGTCGCCGTGACAGAGGCAGATATTCCGCTCGTCGAGGCGGTCAGAATGATCACCGAGGTTCCCGCGAAGATAATGGGACTCAAGACCAAGGGCGCACTCAAGGCCGGGTACGACGCAGATATCGTCGCATTCGACGGGGATATCAATATCAAGAGCGTGTTTGCAAAAGGAAATCAGGCAGTTTAAAAATTGAAAGCAGGATGTTTTTACGCATCCTGCTTGTTTTTATAAATATTATAAACGTTTTTTAGAAAAGGACTTGACAAAACCGTGTCTATAATGTATAATAACCTTTGTTGCGGAGAATGCCGAAGAGTAAGATTTATCCGAAAAGTAAGCACCGCCTCGGGTGTTCTTCCCGTGTGAAAATAAAGAACAACTTAATATGCGGATGTGGCGGAATTGGCAGACGCGCTGGATTCAGGTTCCAGTGAAAGCAATTTCATATGGGTTCAAGTCCCTTCATCCGCACCAAGTCTTAATAGCTTGAACTTTTTTACCGTTGGTAAGAAGTTCGGGCTATTTTGCTTTATAGATGAATTTGAGAATTTTAATCCTTAAAGAAAAGGCAGGTAGAGCCATTTGCGCTTTACCTGCCTACCGTTTTACTTGGGCTGACGGTAAACCCTTATCTGCCGTTCATTCGTTCATCGGCAGTATAATCCCATTGGTGTCAATGGGGTTCTTTTTCTTTATTCTGTTGTTTGTTATTCAATTTTTGTTTTTGCCATTCCTCATAGTCTTTCTGTCCTTCCTCCGAAGCAAGATATTCTTGCATCATAGGTAGGAGAACTCTCGCAAGTGATTCAAGCTGATATTCGGGAATATCCAAGTCGTAGGGCTTTTTGCGCTTTTTCGTCAACCTATAAAATTACCTCCTTATCCATTGAATAGTAAAACGATAATAAAAATTATCTGCACAACGAGCAGTATCGGTGTCAGCCAAAAGAAGAAGGTCTGAAAAAGGCTCTGTTCTCGGTATTCGTTGCGTTGTTTTTCCATTACCTTGCCCGTTTCCTCAATCTCCTTTTTGACCGTCTTTACCGCCTCGTCAACCGTTGAAATGCCGTACTGCTTAACCTCAGAGAACGTGCTCGAAGCTGCGCTCCTTACCGTGTTGCCCACGTCCGAGCGTATCTTCTTCTCCTCCTCCAAGATCCTGCGTATTTCCTCCGTCTGCTTCGCCGTGTAGTCGATCAGTCGGTAGGTGTGCGTTTCCGCATCGTTCTTGATCTCCTGCACTATCTCCGTCAAGTCCTCGATGAGCGTATTCTGCCGTTCTATCAAGTCGTTGCATCTCTCGTTCGATTTCGCCAATGCTTCTCGGAGCAGTTGATTGTCCGTCATATCCCGATATACGTTCGAACGCTTCTCCAATTCTGCTATCGGCGTAGCCGTTTGTCCTGTGTCTGTTCGTGTTAATGACATTTAGTACCTCCGTTTTGGTGTAATTCTCTCCGAGCTTTCGACCTCGGATTGCTTTTTGTTTCTTTGGGTGTAAATAGGAATATTCCGTCTTGCTTCTTGTCAGCGTTACGCCGTATAGTGCAAGGTGGGATATAAATTCCTGTTCCGTTGTTGCTTGTTGTTTCGCTTCTTCAATAACCTCTCGCAATTCTTCTTTCCAGCTTGTACCGCCTTTGAGAATGATGTGTCTTTCTTCTGCCGTTCTCTTGTGTTCGGAACGCTTGCGGAAGTCTATCTCCGAAAATCCCATTTCCGCGCCAAGTCGGTTTGTTTCGTCCTTCATCGCCGT
The DNA here is from genome assembly GCA_045132775.1 of Eubacteriales bacterium. Lineage (GTDB taxonomy): Bacteria > Bacillota > Clostridia > Oscillospirales > CAG-272 > SVTX01. The sequence goes on along the minus strand of JBGUSX010000084.1, from coordinate 2,071 downwards.
ATAATCGTTACGGGAGATGCGGAGCTTCTTTCCGATCAAGGGATTTAAGGCGTTTATTACGATATGGCTATGAACCGTCTGCGTGTCGGTATGGGTTGCAATAACGCACTCGCAATCGGGGAAAAGTCTTGCGGTCAGTTTCTCGGCAAACCTATGAGCTTCTTCGGGCGAAACATTATCTTTTCTGTCGCAGGACAGCTTGAAGTGATAATATTTCCGTTCGTCATATTTTTTGCCCTTGTTAAATCTCCGCATTGTTTCCGTGAATTGCTCGGCGTAGTCCTCGTCCTCAAAGAGATTCTGAACGGAAACATACGCCGCCTTTTCGGGATTGGTAACGTATTGCATTACCGCGCTCGGCGTGCTTTTGCTTGACTTTCCTTTGAGTAGTGGCATTACGCACCCCCGAGGGCTTCTGACAGTTTTCTGTAAGCTCGCTTGCACTCGGCAACGGCTGACAATATCTCTTGCTCGGTATCGTAGCCGTAGTAACCGCTTTTGACGGCTTGGTTGAGATTGTTGCCGTGTCTTTTCAGCTCGTACAGAATTTCGTGTCCGTTGTCGATTGAAACGATGGGCTTGTCCGACAGAGTGCGGATAAGGTAGTCCGTTCGGTTCATACCGCTTTGCGTGACCTTGCGGTCAAGCAAGGTCTTTTCCGCAGCCGACACACGAAAGGAATAAGCGAACGGGCGTTGTCTGTTCGGTTGTTTCTTTCTCTCGATAAGCATTTACCTCCTGTATTTTAGTGTGGGTTATCGGCTGCGGAAACGGGGGTTTGGGGGTGTCCCTCCAACGAGGCGAGCGTTTACGCTCGGCAAGTGGCTTGCCACTTGCGTACCTCGCCATAGAGAAAGCGCATACTATCCCCACACCGCCGTCAGCCACACGTCCGATATATTTGGTTGTTGCCGATATTTTAAGGCTGACGGCAAGCCTGTCCGATCTGCATTGGTATCACCTCCGTGTATAGATTTTTATATAAAACTTCGCGCCGTTGCGTTTGGCAACGGTGAGAAGTTTTTACCGCAGAAGAAAAGATTGATAGGGCAATCTTATCATACGAACTCCCAACCTAATGGGGAGTTTAGCGAAATACCCCTCACTTATATAAAAGCAGTTTTTTGAGCCAAGTGACCACCCTGAAAGAGAAAATTTTTTGTTTTTCTAAAATCGAATGTATAAAAAGTGCTCTCACTTGGTATACTGAATTTCACCCATATCACAACCCCTGTTTTTGAAATTTTTTCAAAAAAGTTTTCGACAAATAGAAAAAAGCCCGTAAAATACAGGCTTTTTCGGTGGTTATTATAATTGTTAATTTTTTGTAAAGTACCCCCACAGCGTTTAAGAACTGTTAGGATTTGCGGAACTTTTTACGCTTTCTCTCAATGCGTTCTCTCCTATAACAGAGCATATCGTATTGAAACATAGCGTCCTGCTTTGTAAACCTCTCGTCATAGTCGCCGGGAATGAATTTGAAATCTTCCCAATGCCAATCACGAAAGCCGCAAGGGTTGTCGGGGTTATACAAACGGCGTAAGGTAAGCTCGTTTCGCTTGACGGTCTTATCCTCTCCGAGATAGGTCAGAATGTTGCCTTTTTGCTTTCCCGTATCGGTGAACACGGGAGTACGGGAGATCAATCCCTGTTCCTCTAACTTCTTTAATATCTTTTGTATCGTTCTGTCGGATACAGCGAGCTTTTCCGCAAGCCACCACACCTCAACCGATTTACCGCTATTGGCGCGGATATAATTCAAGATGATTTCTTCTCTCTCGGCAGGTGTCGGCTTTCTTATTTCGGGTTCTATGTTATCGTCATAGCCGTCATATTTGAGCTTGCGTTTGTCAACAAATTCAACATAGCCGTATTTTCCTCGGCGTTTAGGTTTCTTTTTCATAAATTCTTAACTCAATATTGATATCGACAAATTGGAATTTGTCACAATCTGTTTTATATCTGCACTGTTTTAGTCGCTATCGTTTCTCTAAAGACTTTATCATGTTCGACAAAAATCAATGTAGGCGAAAACTCTTTTATTAGCTGCTCAATTTGCATACGGGAATAC
>JBGUSX010000083.1:0-3951 GCA_045132775.1 Eubacteriales bacterium | reverse complement strand
CCCCCCCCCCCCCCCCCCCCCCCCCCCCCCCCCCCTACGTTGGTGTAACACACCGATAAATCAAAATTTGAAAGAAAAAATGCACGGGGATTTTTGATCCCGTGCATTTTTTTACTTCTATATCTCTTTCTTTCCTTCTCTCACATTCTTGAAATAAAACGGCAAATAAGGCAGAGCATGAATTATCAGATAGATCAAGTAAACGATCACCACGCAAACGGGAGTCGGCAGAGCCGCACCAATGGGCGCAAAGAAGAATGAGCTCATTCTGAAAAACATGTAATCCGACCCGATGGGCGAAAAATTCACAATATTCGCTATCACCGAAACGCAAAGCGCGGGGACCGCAGGGATAAGCAGATCGATAGGTCTTCTCGCCTCCTTGTAGCTGTGGTATCCCGACATCAGCATCACAAGCGTGCAGAATACCATCGCGCCGTGGAAGAAGAAGGTCTGGAAGCCCGCCAAAGAGAAGCAGGAATAGTTACCGAGCACGGTTGCGGGGTAAACGAAATTGATCGAGCCGCCGAGAAACCCGAGCGAGCAAACGTAACCGCAGCCCATCTGCCTTACAACACCGCGCCCGAATAGCGCAAGCGGCATCGCGTACATAAAAATACTGCAAGGGTAGAGGGGGAGAAGATTACCAAGCGGTATACCGACAACGTTGCCCGTGGTCGATTCCCACACGATCTTGACGACCTCAAACGCCGTGACGAATATCCATACCGCGCACATAACGACCTTAATCGTTTTCTCGCTCTTTTTTGAGACGAAAATGGCAGAAATAATAACTATAGCCAAAAGCACAGTCGCAAACGCGAAGTGAAGCGGCGTGAACATAGTGCCGGGAAGCTCACTTGCAGGCGGAAGATAATCCTTGTGCGTAAAAAAATAACTCAAAAGCTCAGAAAAACTCATTTTTCCTCCACGTAAGACAAATTTAACTGCAAAAATTATACAATAAAAACAGACCCAAAGCAAGCCGCTCTGAGTCTGTTTAAGAAAAATTAAGTTTAGATCCTCGCATCCCAAAGACCGCAGAAGCTGTCGATGGGGTCCGTACCCTTGAACGCGTCGGGACCTGCGAGAAGGTCGTCGACGAGCGCATCCATGGTGGAGGGCTTGGAGTCGTAAGCGTTAATGTAGGTGCGGACCTGAGGAATATCTGCAAGCATCGTGGGAGCGTTTACGCTGATAGCCACAACGGGAAGCTCAAAGACGTACCACGGGATCTCGCCGCCGCCCTTGGAGAATCCGAAGGATGGACGGCCGTTCTGAACGTCGCAGAGAGTAATTACAAGATCCTGACCTGCAACGAACTCGCTGATCGCGTTCTTGCCTGCGAAATAGAGATTGATGTTAGGCTTCTCGCCGGCGGCAATCTGCTTCTTCATTCTCTCGATGGGACCCTCGTAAATGAACGCATCAAAGCCCTTTTCGATAAGTCTGTCGCGAAGATCCTCCGCAGGAGTCTTTTTAGCACCCGCGCCGCCCATAACAGCCTTGATAAGATCGTCCATAGGACCGGGAGCACCCTTGATATGAACTATCATAATTCTCTTGTACTTTTCGGGAGTGATCGGGAGAACGCCCTCGTCCTTGTATTTTACAAGCGTGATCGCGTCACGGCTGATAGCCGCCTCTGCAGCCTTTGTCTCTTCCTTGCCGAGAACCACGGGAGCAGTCATATCGATATTGACACCCTTGTGAAGACCCATGTGAGCCTTAAGACCGAGAATACGTGTAAGAGCCTCAACCATTCGATCCTCACTGATGATGCCTGTCTTGTAAGCGTCAAGCATAGTAGCGAAATCCTCGTCGGGATCGTTGAAGAAGAGGAACATATCACAGCCTGCGTTGATGGCGGCAGGGAGCATCTCGCGTCTTGTCATTCTGTCGGTCATACCGACCATGTGGGACGCGTCTGTAACTACCATTCCGTTAAAGCCGAGCTTGTCGCGAAGAAGTCCGGTCATGATCTCGGGGCAGAGAGTTGCGGGGAGAAGCTCCTCGTCCTTTATGTCGGGCTTGATCTCGCGCATATACTCGCGCATCATGATGTGACCGCCCATGATAGCGTCAAGACCGGCATCGATGAGAGTCTTGTATACGTGACCGTAGGTCTCCATCCACTTTGCCTCACCGAATTCGTTTAAGTTGTTGGAAATGTGAGCGTCACGGAAATCCTGGCCGTTACCGGGGAAATGCTTTGCCGCGCAAGCAACGCCTGCCTCGTGGGCACCCTCCATATAAGCCTTGCTCATAAGAGCAACGCGCTCGTGATCGTTACCGAATGCGCGGGTCACGATCTCTGTGTTTTCCCAGTTGTAGTGAATGTCGCAGATTGGAGCAAAAGCCATATTACAGCCAATGCTCGCCGCCTCCTCGTTGGAGTATTTTCCGAGAGCCTTTGCGTACTCTGCGTTGCCCGTAGCACCGATCTTGATACCGCTTCCGATATAGGTTCCGTCGGAGCAAGCACCGTTACCGCCCATCTCCGTGTTGCAGGCGATGAAAACGGGTACCTTCGCGTACTTCTGAAGAGTTGCGTTCTGCATCTTGACGACCTGTCCCGGCATGTTGTTGTAACGGCAACCGCCAAGGTGGTATTTTTCCATAAGCTCGCGAAGGTAGCCTTCGTCAATGCCTGCAGTGAGCTGGAAGAAGAGCTGACCGACCTTTTCCTCGTCAGTCATGCCTTTAATTGTGTTTTCTACCCACGCAATGTCCTCGTCGGAAAGGCAATAGGGCTTTTTCTTAAGTTCAACCATTTTTATATTCTCCAATCTTATTTTTTTCTCATTTGTTGAGGTTCTCCAAAAATTCCTCGCGCTTTTGCGCCTGATATTTACCCGCATAAGAGCCCGAGATAAGCTTGTCAAGAGCCAAGTGTATAAATTCGCGCCAGCTCTCCTCCTCGCGCCCAACGAGAATGGGGAAGTAGAGCACACCGTTTTTCTCGGCGGCGGCAAGGTCACCGGGAGCGTCGCCGCACATGACCACGTTCGAGCGGCAGTAGCCTTTTTCGAGCAAGGAAGCAATGCAAGCCGCCTTACTGCCCGAGTTCTGCGCCATAACGATGTCAGTGTGGGGAAGGAGCGAATGCTTTTCCCATTCCTCAAGCACCGCACCAAGATTTGCACTTGAAACGATAGCAACGTCAGCGCGTGCGTGAGCGAATTCAAGAGCCTCGCGAGCGAGAGGGAAAGGCTTTATCTCCTCCTCGGGAAGAGCCTTGATAGAGGTGTTGACCGCAATGCTCCACGACAGTGCCTTTTTGAGCGCGACCGCATCTTCGTCACGGGCAATAGCCGCTTCAAGCGCAGAGTTTGAAAGCTCGGGAGAGCTCTCCGCCCACGTGATAAGCTTGTCAATTCCCTCAATAGCGCAATAATTCTCGTTGATCTCGGAAAGTATCATCGCAAGACCTTTGAAACGGTTGACACCGCGGGTCATAGAGAAAAGATTTATCACGTTCCAACGCTCAAGGATCTCGTCTCTCCACTCATCCAAGCTCCATTCGTCAACCATGCAGGGACCAAAGCAGCGAAAGTGCTTTATGTTCATAGTGTCCATAGCGCAGCCGTCACTGTCAACGCAGACTAAAAAGTCGCGCTTCTTTACGTAATCCGCAATCGTTACCATACATCCTCCAATAATCATATTCGTATATATTATACAATAAAACCGCCTTTAATTCAAGAGGAGATAACAATTTTCCATATAATTTGATGTGTAACAATTTATCCCGCACTTCAAATTTTGATTTAGCGAATAGCCTTCTCCAGCGGAGAAGGGGGACCACGAAGTGGTGGATGAGGAGGTCGCCATTAGGACGTGCGACACGTTGTTTTGTGGATTTTGCCTTGTAGCACAAGGATTCTTCCGCAACGAAACAAGGTTCACAAAAGACGTGAAAACCACAAAAGGGCGACCTCCTCATCCACC
>JBGUSX010000082.1:0-6019 GCA_045132775.1 Eubacteriales bacterium | reverse complement strand
GATCTAAAGCATTTGTTTCTTCTTTAGCCATAAGGGTTTAATAGTCGTTTGTTAGCGGGAGGAGCAAGCACCTCCCCTACGGTGTGTGGGTGACGTGCGTTTGGTAGCCGTGGCGGTAATTTAAATCGTTTGTCCAATAGCAACCCACCGATAAATCAAAATCTGAATCTCACTACGACATTGGGGCATTGTAGAAAATCCACAAAAAGCACTACGACAAATGCTCGTAAATTTTTCACCCTATACTTTTCACCAAAAATTACGACAAAAAATCGTACAAAATGGATATTTACAAATCGCCGCTCAAGGTGTATAATGATTATCCCGAGTAAAGTGCTGATCCGCGTCTGCACTTTATTATATTCCTGCACAACTTTCAGTCTTTTCTGCGAAATATCAATCTTATGATATCCGTGCGCAACGAAAAAGGAAGGTTGTGCTTTCTTTTTGCCTTTTTTTGTTGACTGATATATAATATATTGTACAAAATGTTAAAATTATAAAAAACTATGGAAATTTGCGCGAATATATGATATAATGATATAATCGATAAAGTCTGCGGTGTTCTTTTCACTGAAAATGCCCCGCATAAACATATATACCACTAAAAAACGGAGATAACAATCAACAATGTCAGAGTATACCACAAGAGCAGAGATGCTCTCCCTTCCCCTTATCGTCACCGAGGATACGGTCACCTTTCCCGGTGAGATCGTAAATCTTGAAATAAGCGAAACGAAATACTGCTCGCGCGAAGCCGCGAGAGAGGCGTTCGAGGGCTCGAAATACGCCGTTGCCGTTCCCTACAAATACGACGAGGACGAAAATGCCGACCTCTTTGAGATCGGTACGGTAATCAAAGTCAAGCAGCTCATAAACACGGGCGAGCAGACTGTCAGATGCATCGCGGAGGGTGTTTCCCGCGCCGCGATCGCCGACATGCGCAAAACAGGCAGATACTACACCGTAAGCGCGATGTGCAAGACCGTCACCCTCCCCGACGGTCCGAGCGTTAAAAGTCAAGCCTACCTGCGCAGGCTCAACGAAGCCGCAGTTGCAATGGCAAAGCTTCTCCCTCCCCCTGCCGAGAACGTTATCGGAAGCTTCAAGGGCATCAAAAACCCCGCACAGCTTGCCGACGTGATTGCGTCCGGTCTCTTTATCAAGCACGAGGATAAGCTCGAGATACTCGCTATCTTCGAGCCGTACAGAAGAATAGAGACCGTTCTTGAGATCGCCGAGGACGAGATAGAGGTGCTCCGCCTTGAAAACGAGCTCCACAGAAAAACGCGCGAGAAGATAAACCGCGGTCAGCGCGAGTACTATCTGCGCGAGGAGATGAGGGTCATTCAGGACGAGCTCGGTGACACCTCGATGTCCGAGATAGACGAATACAGAATAAAGATCGACTCGCTCTCACTCCCCGAGGACGTGAGGAAAAAGCTCCACAAGGAGACAGACAGGCTCGCAAAATCCCCCTTCGGCTCGGCTGAGGCTACGGTCCTTGGAAACTACCTTGACGTCTGCCTTGACATCCCGTGGACCAAGGTCACAGACGACCGCGCCGACATCACGGCGGCAAAGAAGATTCTCGATGCCGACCACGAGGGGCTTGACGACGTAAAGGACAGACTCCTTGAATACCTTGCGGTAAAGCAGCTCAATCCCGACCTTAAGGGACAGATAATCTGTCTCTACGGCCCTCCCGGTGTCGGAAAGACCTCTATCGCTTCCTCGCTCGCAAAGGCGATGAAGCGCAAGTACGTTCGCGTCTCTCTGGGCGGTGTGCGTGACGAGGCTGACATCCGCGGACACAGAAAGACCTACGTCGGAGCTATGCCCGGACGTATCATCAACGCAGTGACTCAGGCAGGTGTCAGAAATCCCCTTATCCTGCTTGACGAGATAGACAAAATGGCGAGCGACGGCCGCGGAGACCCCGCATCAGCCATGCTTGAGGTCCTTGACCCCGAGCAGAACAAGTTTTTCCGCGACCATTTCGTAGAGCTTCCATTCGATCTTTCCGACTGCATATTTATTGCAACGGCAAACTCTCTTGACAGAGTTCCCCGTCCCCTGCTTGACAGAATGGAGATCATCGAGCTCCACACATACACAAAGTCCGAGAAGATGTCTATTGCGAAAAATCATCTTATCGGCAAGCAGCTGAGTCGTCACGGGCTCAACAAGCGAACCCTCCGCATAAGCGACGCTGCCCTCTCCGAGCTCATCGACGGCTACACGCGTGAGTCGGGTGTCAGAAATCTTGAGCGAGAGATCGCCGCACTTTGCCGTAAAGCCGCAAAGCGTATGATCGAGACCGGCGCTAGATCCATGAGCGTAAAGCCCTCCGATCTTGAGAGCCTTCTCGGTCCTCGCAAGATCATATCCGAGACCGTCGGCGAATACGACGAGGTGGGCACAGTCAACGGAATGGCTTACACCCAGTCGGGCGGCGATCTGCTCAAGGTCGAGTGCGCGGTGATGGACGGAACGGGCAAGCTTGAGCTTACGGGCTCGCTTGGCGACGTTATGAAGGAATCCGCGCACGCGGCTATCACATGCGCGCGTCAGATCGCGGAAAAATACAACATTCCTACCGATTTCTACGCTAAAAAGGATATACATATCCACTTCCCCGAGGGCGCGGTCCCGAAGGACGGACCCAGCGCAGGTATCACGACTCTTACGGCACTCATCAGCGCGCTTTCGGGTATTCCCGTCCGCCGCGACGTTGCTATGACGGGCGAGATCACCATTCGCGGCAACGTGCTCGCGATAGGAGGACTGCGTGAGAAGACCATGGCGGCTTACTCCGCGGGTGTCAAGACGATAATCATCCCTGCGGACAACTTAAAGGATCTTGACAAGATCGACCCCGTGGTGCGCGAAAACGCGACCTTTATCCCCTGCCGCCGCGCAAGTGAGGTGCTCTCGCACGCTCTCTGCCCCACGGTAGTGCCTGCGATTCGCGACGAGGAGATCGCACGGGAGAAAAAGATTGCGGATGCTATTCCTGCCTCTTCCCCCTCGCGCACACGCGCGAACGCAAAGAGCCGCACTTGATGAAAAATTTTCCATAAAACGACCAATAATAATGAAGGAGAGGCGCTTGCGCCTTCTTAAAAAATGGGACTTAACACTCAAAACGTAAACCTTAAAATGACCGCAGGCTTTGCAAGTCAGTTCCCGACCGACCCTATCGTTCAGGTAGCTCTCTCGGGACGCTCTAACGTTGGCAAAAGCTCGCTTATCAACACCCTGCTGGGCAGAAAGAGCCTCGCTCGTGTTTCGGCTACTCCCGGAAAGACCGTCACGGTCAACTTCTACGAGGTGGACAAAAAGCTCTTTCTCGTCGACCTCCCGGGCTACGGCTTTGCTGCAAGGAGCAAGGACAGCCAGGGGGCTTGGCAGAGCCTTACCGACGGCTATTTTACAAAGAATAAAAATATCGATCTCGTCCGCGGCGTAGTTCAGCTCATTGACAGCCGCGCGGGTATCACTCGCGACGACGCTATGATGATAGAGTACATGAACAGCGTCGAAATGCCCTATATCATCGCAATAACGAAGATTGATAAGCTCAACAAGACCGACCGCGCCGCTATCATCGAGAAGATCACGAGCGACGAGCTCATAGCGGAAAACACTCCCATCATCCCCTTTTCATCCCTCAAGGGCGAGGGCAAGACAGAGCTCTGGCGCGCGATAGCTGACCTCGCCGATATTAAACTGTAAATATTCGGAGGACCAATATGCTTTTTTCGATCCTTTCGGGCGGTGATATCAGAGATATCATCATAAGCCTTTTGCTTACGATCCCCGTAATACTTATTTCGCTCTCAACGCACGAGGCGGCGCACGGCTATATCGCTTATAAAATGGGCGATAGAACCGCGTACAACCTCGGCAGAGTGACCTTGAACCCCGCAAAGCATCTTGACCCTATGGGCTCGCTTTGTATGCTGGTCTTCGGCTACGGATGGGCAAAGCCCGTGCCGATCAACGCAAGAAATTTCAGAAATCCCAAGAGGGGTATGGCATTTACCGCAATAGCGGGTCCGATATCCAACCTTATCCTCGGTGTCATCGGTGCTCTGCTCTATTCCGTTACGCTCGTTCTCTTCTTTCGCTTTTCGGGTGATATACTCCAAAGTGAGCTTGCAGGTAATATTATGCAGATAATTCTGACCTTCTTCTACTACTTCGGATTTATGAATTTCATGCTCGCGGTCTTCAATCTCATTCCCGTACCGCCGTTTGACGGCTCGAGATTCTTCTCGCTCTTTCTCCCCGACAGACTCTATTTCTCGATGATGAAATACGAGAGATACATTATGTTCGCGATCCTCATCGCTATGATCGCTTTTTCGCGCATCTTCAATTTCTCCCCGTTCGGTTGGCTTGCGGATAAGCTCTTTGATCTTATATCCGCTCCCGTATTCAACCTTTTGTCGATGCTTATCTTTTAATTAACGACGCTTTAAGGAAAGGAGGTCGCTTATGGACGCACTGAGTTACCGTCTTGAAATATTCGAAGGACCTCTGGACCTTCTCTTGTCTCTTATTCAGAAAAACAAGATGTCGATCGACGACATCAAGATAAATATCATCTGCGAGCAGTACCTTGAGTACATCGAGGAGGCGCAGAAGCTTGATATGGAGCTTGCAAGCGAGTTTATCGTTATGGCGAGCGAGCTTATGCTCATCAAGAGCAAGCTTCTGCTCCCCAAGGTCGAGGAGGAAGAGGAAGACCCCCGTGCCGCCCTCGCCGATGCCCTGCTTAAATACCAGCAGGCTAAGGAAGCGGCAAAGAAGATGGCTCTTATCTATCCGCGCTTCTCGGGCAGACTTGAAAAGGATACCGACGAGATCAGTATAGATAAGACCTTCGTGCTCGATCACGATATAGAAAAGCTCTGTATTGCGGTGCGCAGGATAATCACCTATAATGAAAACAGACCGAAGATAGAGCGCGAGGTCTTCACACCTATGATAAGCTCTCCCATCGTGCCCGTTGAGGTCAAGATCACGGGAATCATCCGCCGCATGCAGAAAAAGAGGGTGACGACCTTAAAGGAGATCCTCTCCGACTCGGTCTCACTCCCCGATCTCATCGCGATATTCCTCGGTGTTCTTGAGCTTATCAAGATCAGAAAGATCCTCATTCACGACTTTGAGGGCACGCTTCTTGACGACGGGGCGCAGTTCGTCATAAACGACGACCCCGACGACGTGATAACCTCGGACAAGCAGTCCGATGAAGAACAAAATGACAGCAATACCGAAAACGAGACCGAAGGAGGCGACGAGAAATGAGTCAGGAAGCCGAAAAGATCGAAATAACACTTGAAAAGGTGACGAGCGCGATAGAAGCTATCCTTTTCGCCGCAGGTCACCCGATAGAATACGAAAAGCTCTCCGAGGTACTCGGACTCTCAAAAAAGGACGTCAAGAGCATCGTCGAGGCTATGAGCGAGGAGTACAACGGCGCAGGGTCAAAGCGCGGACTTCTCTTACTTATGTACCCCGAGTCCTGTCAGCTCGCGACAAAGGAGGAATTTCTCCCCTACATACGCGAGGCTCTCGGTATCAGGCGGGGAGGTAACCTCTCCGCATCGACCCTCGAGGCTCTCGCAGTTGTCGCATATAATCAGCCCGTAACGCGCGCATTCGTCGATGCCGTTCGCGGAGTTGATTCATCCTACGCTATGACTTCCCTTATAGATAAAGGACTTATTGAGTCGCTCTCGCGTCTCGATGCTCCCGGTCGCCCCATGCTCTACACGACGACCGAGAAATTCTTGCGTGTGTTTGGTCTCTCGTCGCTCGACGACCTCCCCGAGACCGAATTCACCCCCGCCCCCGCCGAAGAAGCTCTTGCCGTCGAGGAGGTAGGATTCTCCTCCGCGCTCGCGGTTGCGCAGGCAGCGGAAAACATAGAGGATAAGGAACAGTAAATTGCAATTTAGCGAACGGTCTACAATGTAGGGGGGGGGGGGGGGGGGGGGGGGGGGGG
>JBGUSX010000081.1:0-20735 GCA_045132775.1 Eubacteriales bacterium | reverse complement strand
GCTTTGTACTTCTTTCATCTGTTGTTCAATTGTCAAGTTTCAATCGCTCACCCTTTTTGCGTGAGCTTGTCTATTATATCACTTCTCTTCCGCTTTGTCAATACTTTTTTGAAAAGTTTTTCAAATTTTTTTGACCCGGTTCTAAGGTGATTTTTGTCGTCGCTTTTTTGCGGCAACTCGTATATTTTATCACAAGTGTTCCCTTTTGTCAAGCGTTTTTTTCAAAAAAATTCGTTTTTTGCATTTTTTGTTAAATATGACATACAGATTTCACTCGCTCGTCTCTTTATTGCATCAAAATCACCATTTATCACATAAAAAAGCTACGATTGCACACACTAAAATAAAAAACGGTGATGATATGTTGACTATTTTTATCAGAACAGTTATTATCTACGTCATTCTGACCTTGACGATGCGAATAATGGGAAAGCGTCAGCTCGGCGAGCTTGACGTAAGTGAGCTTGTCATTACGATACTGCTATCCGAGATCGCGACCACTCCGATAACCAATCCCGACCGCCCGCTTATAGAGGCATTTGTACCTATCGCCACGCTTGTCACCTTGGAGGTGCTTTCTTCCCTGCTTATACTAAAGGTACCTTTTTTCAAAATGATCCTTTCATCAAAGCCCGCCGTAATAATCAAGCGCGGCGAGATAGATTTTAAAATGATGAAAAGGGTGCGCATTTCTCTTGAGGAGCTTGTGAGCCAGGTGCGACAGAACGGGATCTACGATCTGCACGAGGTCGACTATGCCATACTTGAGGAAAACGGCAAGATGTCGGTGATACCGAAAAACATTCACCGACAGCCCGATAAGGCTGATATGAACATCAAGTGCCTTGACAACGGAATCATGCACATCGTCATCTCGGATGGGTGCGTTAACTCGCACAGTCTTTCTCTTTTGAAAAAGGATCGCGCGTGGCTTGAGCGCAAGTTGCAAAAGCTGAAAACTCCAATAAAGGAGATCTTCTGCATGACGGTGGACGATGCGGGAAAGATCTTTGTTCAGTTAAGGAACGGGAAACAGATAAGGGGCTGAGATCAGCCCCTTTTGATTTAATAATTCTCATCAACGAATATGATCCCCGCATCGTTACCCATGGTGCCGCCGTTTTTGAGGTGCTCGATAACCGCTCGGCGAAGCGAATTGTCCAGCGGTGCGTTCTCGAGCGCCTCGGGCGAATACCTCACGCCGAAAACGTGCCAGAAGTTGCTATTGGTCTCTTCCTCCCAATTTTCGATATTTTCAAACAGGTTATAAAATTTCTTTATGTTGCTGTCTTCATTGTAATTTTGCAGAAGAGGGGCAAACAAAAGCCACGAGAAGCAGCACACGGCAAGCTTTCCGTCTCTGTGCTCCTCGGGGAAAAATCGGTACGCCATTCGGAGCGACTCCTTGGCATCCTCGACGAGCAAAGGTCCGTCGGACGGGATATGGCAGGATATGATCGTGTCGCCCATCTTCAGAATATCCTTGTATCTGTCGATCGGGAACTCTTTTTTGTCGTACTGCATCCTTCCGAGTCTGAAACGCTCGAGCATATAATATTTTTTAAACCAGCTCGTCGGCTCCCTACCCCACACGCCGTTGACCTCCTTGCACTCAAGGAGCTTGACCCTGAGATCCGACATTGTGTGATAGAAGAGCTCGTCGGAATACCCCTTCTCTACGTATTTATCATATAGGGGCGCAGTGCTTCTCAGCAGGAACACCATATCGCACGCGTATCTCTCCTCACCGCTCTTCTCGGCGATTTGCGCAAGCAACGTCATAAACTCGAAATCCTCGGGGGTAAAGAGGCTCTTTTCCGCACGGCAGAGCTCATCCGCAGCATTGGCTACCATATTTCTTTCGCACTCGACAAGGCTGATTATCGCCTCGTCGGGAAAATTCAGTTTCCTTGCAATCGGCTCTATCATTTCTTTATTTCTCCAATTCCCTTTTTACAAATATCGCTAAGCGGACATTCGGTGCATTTGGGTGAGCGCGCGGTACAGGTCTCGCGACCGAACCAGACGATACGGTGGCAGAAGTCACTCTGCTCGCATGGCTCGACAAGCTCGCTCATTATCCTTTCTGTCTTTACGGGATCCTTTTGATCCTCGGGGTAAAATCCGAGTCTTCCGCATATCCTGATACAATGGGTATCCGCGACTATTGCGGGCTTTCTATACAGGTCTCCGAGCAGAAGATTGGCGATCTTGCGCCCGACTCCCGGGAATTTCAAAAGCTCGTCCATATCGTCGGGAATTATGCCGTTATATTCGTCGCAAAGCATCTTACAGGCGCGCTTGATATCCGAAGCCTTCATTCTATATAATCCGCAGGGCTTGACTATCTCCTCAATCTCTGTTATATCTCCGTCACCGAGTGCGCGCGCGGTCGGGAAACGGTCGAAGAGCGTTTCACACACGATATTCACTCTCGCATCGGTGCATTGCGCACTCAGTCTGCCCATAACGAGCAGCTTCCACTCGTCGCCTGCTTCTCCGCCCCAGTGAAGAGCGCACTCTGCGTCGGGGTATATTTCTTTGAGTCTCTCAACCGCCACGGCGGCGAGGGCTTGCTTTTCTTTTTTCGTCATAAGTATCTTCTCTTTCAGTCACACGTTGTGAAATAGAATTTAATTACCCGTTTCAAAGCATTCATCCGGGAAAGTGTCTTTAATATAATTGAAGAATTCGCTTACGTCCTGATGCACGAACGTGTCATATCCGTCGCTTGTTCTGCACTCACTTGTACTGTACATATTTTCACTAAACAGGTGAAAAGAATATTCCTCCCCGTTTGTTTTAACTATTTGCACTGAATACGCTCCGCCATACCATCCCTTCGTGCTTTCGGTGGGTACTCCGTCCGCTTCGTTCATGTATTCAATGATCTTTTTTATCTCGGCTTCATTTTCTTCAAGATCAAGCTCAAGATTCATCCATCCGTACGCATTCAGGCTTATGCTCGATATCTCATCAATGCTTTTCGGACATTTCTCACCCGTTGGAACGATGGAATAGATAAACGCATGGTTTATTACCATTTCGTCATCGCTGTCGCCGCGTTCCAGGAAAACTCCCAGAATACTTCCGTCACTCAGAAACCACCTTTTGCCACCGCCGTCATTTACCGGTTCTGCTCCAAGCAGGGCAACCGCCTCTTCGTATTTCATTCCTTTAACAATATGTTTCGCCAGTGCCGCATCGACCGGATCAACAGGCATATCAGAGACGGATTCTGCTTTGTCATCAGAAGTATTCGCGTTGTACTCCCCGTCGTCCGCATCGGACTCAATGCCTTTTTCATCGGTCGGTATTTCCGTACGCGATGGGCCCTCCGTATCGGTTTCGGGCAGAGGTTCTTTGGAACGGTCACACCCGATCAGCAAGGACGCAGCCAACAACATAGAAATAACAAAAGAAACATATTTTACCGTATTTTTCATTTTTTCTCCTCCTTATAAATTGGTTTTGAGATGTCCTCACTAATATTTACAGATTTTTTCGCGGGAGGTAACGGCTTTCTACCATTTATTATATCTTTTTTTTCGAAAAAGTCAAGAGCAAAGCCGCCGAGACCGTTTGAGTCGCGGCGGCAATTTCATATTATTTCGCTTTCTTTTGCTCGATCACCCAATCGATAGCTTCGGCATAAGCCTCTGCCATCTCGTCGTTGCCGAGCGATATCAGCGCGTCGCGAGTCTTTATCAGCTCGTCCTCGCTTAAATTTACCTTATGAGGCTCGCCGTAGACATCGTCTTTGAGTGGCGGCAGGACGTCACCGATGCAAGCGAATACGTTAGTGCCCTCGGGAAGTCTTCCGTCGAAGATCAGCTTGGTCATTGCCGTGCCGTATGCGTTGTCATAAGTTACGGTATCGGTGTGCGAATTCCAGAGCCTGTCCGCAACGAGAACTATCGCGGGATATGCCGTGCGTTTATAGTGCTTCCAATCCTCCCAGATACACATACATCCGCCGGGTACGTTATCATAATTCTCGGGATTTACGTACGGGATGGTGCGGTAGGACCAGTTATAGAGGCGGAGCGAGTTCATAAAGAGGTCGGGAATATGCATATACATCATTCTCGAGAATGAGTTTATCACGCTGTAGCCGTCGTTTGCATAGCCGTTTATATCGAGGTTATAAAGGTCTTCTTTACCAAGATCGTAACAGTAGCGATAATACTGGATAATGATGTTTCTGTCAAGCCACTCGGGGATGTTTCCCGGCTCGAGGTCGGCGTTCCAGATCATCATCGTTCGAGAGTGGTCGTTGACTATCTCGTTTATGCGCTCAAGTCCGTAGAAATACATCTCTCGCATTGACTTAAAGCCCTTTTCTTCCCAAAGCTTTTTACAGTGGGGGCACTTATCCCAATACGCAATCTTTTTGGTGTAACGGCTCATATCGTACTCGTCCGCGCCTATATGTATCACACTGTCGGGGAATATCTCTGCGATCTCGCCTACCACCGTGTCGATAGCGTCGAAGGTCTTTTCCTGACCGAGACATATGGCAAAGAGATTCTCCTCGGTGTCACCGGGACAGGCTATATCAAGCTTCATTGCGATATCGGTAATGTGAGTTAAGATCTCTACGAAAGGAATTACTCTGATGCCAAGTGAGGTCGCGTAGGCTATCATGGCATCAACCTCTTCTCTTGTATACTGCAGGTTTTCTTTCCCGTATCCTTTAAGATGAGGCACCGTTTTCAAGGGGATAGTGCAACCGTCTGATTCCATAAAGTGAAACATAAACACGTTCATTCGGCACATTGCCATCTCTCGAATATACCTATATATCCTGTCCATCGGGATCCATACTCTTCCCGAGCTCTCGACCATGCAGGCGCGGTACTGCGCATCGGGCCAATCCTCTATCTGCGCACAATCAATGACATAGCCGCTCTCGGTTTTTTTGGCGAGCTGGGCGATGACAGACACCGCGTTTCTCGCGCCCATTTTATCTCTGCAATGAATCTCGATAAAGCTCTCCGTTATACGCAAGGAGCAATATTCGTTGAACGGCGAGAAGTCGGGCGAGACGCTCACGCGGATATTTGCTTCGCGGTAGCTGCTTCTTTCTGTTTTTACATCGGGCATAAGTATAGCCGATGAGGACAAAAAGAGCTCCCCGTCACCTGAAATTGCTACCTTTAACGAATCGAAGGAAAAGACTCCCTCTCCCTCGGAGTATTTTTTTATTCTCGGTAAGACCTTGTATTCTTTGTTTTTCATTTTAATCTCCTTTTAGCTGGCACCATTATCTATTAGATACCTTTATTCCCTGCAGCTCGGACATAGTAAGTCCGTCGGCATTTACGTTATTGCATCTGATATCGCCCTCGCCGTAACCGCCGAAGACGACGGGGATATTTCTATTTGGATACACTCCGTCAAACTCGACGTTTTTCACATTTGAGCCGTTGAAATAGAAGCAGTTATACCCCTTTGTCTCGGTGCCGTTCCACTCAACGTAAATGTTTTCGTCGTCCTTGTGGGGAGATGCGTCTCTGTCGTATCTGACGTTTTTGAAGGAAACGTTTTCAAACTCTCCCTTACCGAAATACGCGCCCATATATCCATTGCCGAAGATGCGGATATTTTCAAAAGTAGAGTCACAGAGCGTGTTGTTGAGCGCGACCGCGAATCTTGAGCGCGTCACGACGTTGCTGACCGAGATCCCAAACGTATCACCAAGCTTTGCAGGCATTCTTTCGTACCAATAGGACTCGCCGATAATTATCGCCGACTCGCTCCTGTATCCTATCTCACCAGGGATTATCGTTCTTCTCGGTAATAGGTTGCCCTCGTCGTCGGTTATGAAGGTGAGATCGGGATTCTGCGCGAGTGCCGCATCATTCTCGGTGGGGTCGGATATCTCTATGACGTTTTCTATCCTTATATTGTATATTCTGTAGCCGTCGTGGTTCAGGAGGCGGATAAGCGACACTCCGCCGACACAGTATACGAGCAGGTCGCGTATGAGAATATTGTGGACGTCGCCCTGCCTTATATCCTCGGTCTTTGGACCGTAGATGTCGTGTCCCGTTACGTTGATGGCGATAATATTGTCGCCAACGCATCCCGTGATCTTCTCAACTATAAAGTTATGGCATCCCTTTCCTATGTCAACACCGTCCTGGTTCGGCACGTTGCTCTCGCTCTCAAAATGGATATTCGAGACTCTGCCAAAAGCCGAGTAAATGAAGTACATGCTCCAATATCTGCTGTTTTTGAAGGTGAGAATCTCGATAACTATATTCTCAACGTTCTGAAAATACATAGTGCAATTTTCGGTGATGTGATGGTCAAATTTTTTCATCACCTTTCTTGCAATTCCGTTGTCCTCGTACATTCCGTTATGTATTCCGCCGTCAAGGACCGCCTTGCCTATTCCGAGAACGTGGATATTCCTTTGTGTGCCTTCCGTGGTTTTTGCAAGCTCGGTGCGTGCGTTGGAGTTTGTGAACATATTGCATATCGCGCCGTCGGCAAGCCTTATGTGAGCATTTTGGAGCATGAGCGTACTCTCGTCGTACAAAAGCAAGGTCTTATCGATATTCCAGACACTTTTTCCCGTTCTCTCATTAAATTTCGGAATAATTACCGCCTTGCCGTTCTTTTGTGCTTCGTCAAGTGCCGCCTGGATCATCTCGGAATCACTGCTTTTGTCCTTGTAGTTGTTAACGTTAATGAACATGTAAACCGCCTTTTTCTGTTTTTTGATGCATTTACTTGTACGAGGTGTATGACAGGGTCTCGCCACAAATTACTCTCTTTGTTTTATTATATCATCCCCACCGTTGCATTACAAGACACAATCGAAATAAGAAGCAGTCAGTTTTTAGCCGGGCAGTAAAATGTTTTTGCGGATAGTCTCGGTGTCTTTTTCATCGATCGCAAAATTCGGGTCTGCATCGGCGCACACAAGGCACAAGCCTTTGCCTTCAATTCCTTTGTCGATATAAATTCTTAAAAGCAGAATATCCCTCACTCCCACGTCACCGTCGTGATCAACGTCTCCCCGAAGGCTGCAAGACGGAAAGAGCGGCGAAAAGTCCTCTCCGTCATACCTTTTATCCGAGCATTCTTCATCTGAAGCGCTATATCTGTCCGTGTATCCGTCCGCATCCGCTTTTTCGTCCGAAAAAAGCAGGTGCGCACGGCTTTTCTGTCCGCTTTCCTCTGCGCTCGGCGGGTCGTCCCAGGTAGCATCCGAGTGATACCATTCTCCGTCAATTTTTACCGTAAGCCAGATGTGTGCGATGGTGTCGCTCGCGACGTATCTGCACTCTATCCCAAGCTCGCGCAGGACAGCCATATAGGTCCAGGTGTAGCCCTGGCAGGTGCCTTTTTTTGTTTTCAGAAAAGTGTAAATATTGTTACTTTCAAGCGTGGTATCATACGAAAAGCTGTCGCGGATAAGGTCGTGCGCCCTGACGACTCGCTCAAGGTCATCCTCGCAATTTTTTAGTATCGCGGTGATCTTTTTGACCTCTGCTTTACAGTATTCGACCGCCTCCTCCGCCTCGCTTTTTTCCATTGTATATTTGGGCTTGACCGACACCACGCACCCACCCGTGCGGTAGGAATAGGAAAGATTATTCGACACGAAAAAGAGATACGGTGTATCCTTCGTCGCATCCGAAAAAAGCTTGCCGAGATTGTCGGGTGATATAGACAGATCCGACAGATCGATGCTCTCTTCATACTTTTCAAAGCCTTGGCGCATCCGCTCTACCGCCTCCGAGTACACCATTTCGCGCTCCTGCTCTCCGCCTGCGACGTTTTCCGCCCTTATTACTGTCGAAAATGAGAAAATGAGGGCAATTATCACTGCAAAAGCAAGGGTGATGGGTCTTATAGGTGCCCTGACCTTTTTTCCGTATGACAATATCAAAAACCTCCGAAAATACTTTATAAAATATATGATATTGCAAAGAAAAAAAGACTTTTTCTCTTGACTCTGCCGACAAAATGTGATAAAATTTATTTGTTTAATTTGGAGGCTCACTAATGAAAAGAAAAGACAAAAAATCAAACGGCAAGCTCCTGCGCAGGTTCTTGCCCTACTACAAAAAACACCTGCCCGTTATGGTTTTCGACCTCGTATGTGCCGCGCTTACGACACTCTGCGAGCTCGTGCTTCCTATGATCGTCCGCGAGATAACGGGTCGCGCAACCGAGGATATCTCCTCACTCACCACGACGCTTATCCTTCACTGTGCTATCATTTATATAATTTTAAGAGTCATTGACACTATCGCCAACTACTACATGGCATCTGTCGGTCACATCATGGGTACAAAGATCGAGACGGATATGCGCCACGACCTCTTTGCGCACCTGCAAAAGCTCTCATTCTCCTACTATGACAACACCAAGGTCGGTACGCTTATGTCGCGCATCACAAACGACCTCTTTGACGTTACCGAGTTCGCGCATCACTGCCCCGAGGAGTTCTTTATCGCGGGTATCAAGATAGTCTGCTCCTTTATTCTTCTCTGCACTATGAGTGTTCCGCTGACTCTCATCATCTTTGCAGTTATCCCCGTGATGATAGTCACCTTGATGTATTTCAGACGCAGAATGAAAAAGAATTTCGCCGAGTCGCGCAAGCAGATTGGCGAGCTCAACTCACAGGTCGAGGACAGCCTGCTCGGTATTCGCGTTGTCAAATCCTTTGCGCGTGAGGATCTCGAGCAAGGCAAATTCGACAATGGAAACAAGGACTATCTCCGCCTCAAGACCGAAAGATACAAGATAATGGCATCCTTTATGTCCTCGACACGTCTTTTCGACGGTATTATGTACATAATCGTGGTTGCTATCGGCGCGCTCTTTATGCTGATGCCTGCCGAGAATCCCGCAAGCATCACCCCTGCCGATTACGTGGCTTACCTTATGTTCGTGACAACGCTTCTGACATCTATCCGCCGTATCGTCGAGTTTGCCGAGCAGTTCCAGCAGGGCATGAGCGGAATCGAACGCTTTGCCGAGGTAATGGACACAGAGCCCGATATTACCGATTCAAAAAATGCCGTCAAGCTTGAAAACGTCCGCGGTGACGTTGAGTTTGCCGACGTTTCCTTCCATTACGAGACCGAGAGCAAAAACGTGCTTACACACCTCAATCTCAAGGTCAAGGCAGGCGAGAGCATCGCACTTGTCGGTCCCTCGGGCGGAGGAAAGACCACTCTTTGCTCTCTTATTCCGAGATTCTACGAGGCGAGCTCGGGCGCGATCCTCGTTGACGGCAAGGATATCAAGGACGTGACGATGGCATCGCTCCGCGATAATATCGGTGTCGTTCAGCAGGACGTTTATCTCTTCTCGGGCAGCGTTCGTGAGAACATTGCGTACGGCAAGGAGGGAGCGAGCGAGGAGGAGATAATTGAAGCCGCAAGGCTTGCGGGAGCGCACGAGTTCATCTCTTCCCTCCCCGAAGGCTACGACACCTACGTCGGCGAGCGCGGAGTCAAGCTCTCGGGCGGACAGAAGCAGCGCATCTCAATAGCGCGTCTTTTCCTTAAGAATCCGCCTATCCTCATTCTCGACGAGGCGACAAGCGCGCTTGATAACGAGAGCGAAAAGCTTGTCCAGGAGTCACTTGAAAAGCTTGCACAAGGCAGAACGACCTTCACGATCGCGCACCGTCTCACCACGATACGCAACGCGGACCGCATACTTGTCCTCACCGAAAACGGCATTGAGGAATCGGGCACGCACCAGGAGCTTATCGCCAAAGGCGGACTCTACAGCGAACTTTATAAGCTATATTCGGAATTGTGATTTCGCGAAAAAAAGGAGAGGAGATTTTTTCTCCTCTCCACATCTACTTAAAATATGTATTCAAGAAAGCGGGAGTGTTATCTCCCGCTCAGACTGTCGAAAAAGCTGTTAGACCGCAAGGAATAAAAGACAAAGAAACAAACATTAAAAACTCACACGCAGGAAATAAGCACAAGGCATTCATCGAGAATGCCTTGTGCTTTCTTGCTTTTTCCGTTTTTGCACTCTGGCGTACCCCTGTACGCCGACGAATGTAAAAACGAAAAATCTACCTACCTTTTTCGACCTCTGCCAGCGTGTCGAGACTTTCTCGACACGCTGAGGTCTGCGGAAAACCGCAGACCTTTAAATATTATTTAGCCCAGTTGAGATAGTTATCTCTGTCTCCAATACCGCTCGAGTTAAGATAAACGTTATAATATCCGTAAAGCGCATCGGTGCCTACACGCGTAACGTAATCACCTACCGTGATAACGCTATTGTAATATCGCATTTGGATATTGAAAAATTCATCCCGATTTCCCTCATAGAAAACGGTAACACCCAGCATGCCGTCCATATACTTGACAGATCTCGGCAGGAAAACAGAATTTGTTATAGCCTCGAGAGAATTCGCCTCAAGTCTTTCAATTCCTCTGCCAAGCACAAGATTCGTAGTTTTAAGATGCAAGCCGTAGCTCTTCACCGTTTTAACAGTATCACCGATAGTAAACGTAACGTTATGATCAATATTTTTACTGTAGAACGCATAACTTCCGATCGACGTAATGCCGTCCCTGATAATTATTTCCGTCGCATAGTAATAACAATCTTCCCACATAGGATATTCATACTTGGTAAAATCGGGCATATCTCCCGTGCCGTATATTACTATCTTGTAATTCTTCTTATTGACGTAATCGCCCGTAACGTAATATTTGACTTTATCGTTACCGCCGGAAAGTGATCCGTCAGCATTTCCATGCTCGATTACCTCCAAGGAACATAAGCTGCAGAAGAATGCATCGTATGAAACGTTGTAGCCCAATGATTCATCATATTTCACACCGCGCCCATACTTAAAGGAGTGGTTGCACGTCTCAGCGTTCAGCGTACCATTAAAGGTCTCCTCTCCCTTCTCACCGCAGGAGCAGGAGTAATAATAAACCGCCGCGCTTGACTCTGTTGCGGGAGTCTTGATATATTTATCATCAAGATTTCTCACGTTGAATACGTGTCCAAGCTCTCTTCCGTTAAAGGTCTTGTCACCTACCGCACCGCAAACGCAGGAATAATAGTAGGAGCCGTATTTTGTGCAGGTCGGAAGAGTCTTTGCAAACTCGGGCGACGTGTTCTTCTGATCATAAACGTGACCTTCGGGGCGTTCGCCGTAAAAGAGTCTCTCACCTTTGGCCCCACATACGCAGGAGTAGTAATATGCTCCTCTCTCGGTGCAGGTCTGCTTCACTTTAGCGAATTCATCCGCAGTATTTCTTTGATCGTAAACATGATCCTTAGCCTCTCCGCTCATAAAGAAATCTCTTCCCTTCTCGCCGCACGAGCAGGAATAGTAGTAATAAGCGGGCTTCAGGCAGGTCGCCTCGGATTTCAGGTAATCCTCCGACGTATCCTTGACATCAAAATTGTGTACATGAGCCTCGGTTTCAGTCTCGGTCGGAGCTTCGGTAGCCTTGGGAGTCTCGCTCTCCGTGACCGTCTCACTCTCCGTCGGTGCAACCGTCACCACGGGAGTCTCGCTCTCCGTGACAGTCTCACTCTCCGTCGGTGCAACCGTCACTACGGGAGTCTCGCTCTCCGTGACAGTCTCACTTTCTGTCGGTGCAACCGTCACCACGGGAGTCTCGCTCTCCGTCACCGTCTCGCTTTCCGTCGGCGCAACTGTCACCACGGGTGTCTCGCTCTCCGTAACCGTATCGCTTTCCGTCGGTGTTTCCGTGGCATTAGGAGCCTCACTCGCCTCCGTGGAATCGGTCTGCAACTCACTCTCGGTGGGCTTTGCAGACTCTGCAGGGGCTTTTGTTTCGGTTTCGGTCGGTCCGTCCAAGGTGAAATTGTCACAGGATACCGATGTCAAAACGGTAGAGACCAAAAGCAAAAAGCACAAAGCTATTACCAACGTTTTTTTCATATTGTTACACCTCCAAATAGCAATTTATGATAATTATTTTTATCCGTTTATCTCATCAAGAAAATACGCATTCGTACAAGCGCGTCTTCCCTTTTTGTCGATCACGGTTATTCTGAACCACTTGCATCTCTTATCCACAAAGAGATCCGCAGAATTCAAGGCTCCATCCCCCTCAGCAACTACGGGATAGGTATACCTAACATCCGCGGTCAAAAGGATCGAATCAGCATCCGAGCACTCTACGTGAACCCATCCGTCCTCATACCACAACGCCGTGATCTCGGGGCCCTCGGAGGCATAGAAATTGCCGTTCTCAAGAGCCTTGGTGACCGTTCTGTAATCAAGACTGTCCGCCTTTATCACAGTCCAAGCCCAGCCGCTGTCGTATCGGCGCGATGCGGGGTCTGCGTGATTGTGGTTGTCGTCCGCACCGATACAGTATATGCGCTCGCCTGCGCGGAGAATGTCGTCGTACGCGTGATCGTTGCGGTCATTGAAGCCGCTCGCATTGCAGGAGCCGTTGAACATCTCCATCGCGTGCATACCGTGATAACCTATATAATCTCTGTAGTTTTCGAGCGACCATGTCGGGTGGTTGTAAGTAACGAAAAATCCCTTCTCCCTGCCCGTCTGCATTATATTTGTAATGCCCTCGTGAGAATATTCGCGGACAAAATCGGGCTCGTTCTCGTCAAATCTGACTATATCCTTGTACTTTGGCGCATTGCCAAAGAGGTATATCCCACCTCTGTGCCACATAGGCTGGAGCAAATTGTCGGGCTCGAGACCGATAAAGCAGATGTGACAGGTACGGACACTCGAAAAATCTGCCTGCTTTGGCTCGTTGATCTCCATCTCAAAACCGTGAAGAGCCAAAAAATCCTCATCATTGAGCTCATCGTGCGGAACAAAAATATCGTGATCGGTGTATGCAACTATCGAATAGCCGAGATTTTTATATACCTCTTTCACCTCCGCGGGCGAGAACTTACCGTCCGAGCAATTCGTGTGACAGTGCAGATTTGCCTTGTAAAAATTACCGTTTTCGCTTAAAAGATATTTTCTCATTGATATTACCTCCAATGAAGGTTTTTCCGTGTAAATCCATTATACACCAAAACTTCCACAATTTCAAGAACAAAAAGTAAAAATCGCCCTCTTTTCAGAGGGCGATCCCAAAATTTATTTTTCTGTTACAACACTGTAGGACTTTCCGTCCACCTTGATTACTATCGAGCCTGCAATATCGGTTCTGTAGACCTTAACGTCAGCACCTTCAAGCCTTTCGACCGTAGGCTCGTGAGGATGTCCGTAGGTGTTGCCCTCTCCGCAGGAAATTACAGCGGCCTCGGGGGATACAGCCGCCAGAAATGCAGCCGTTGTCGAGGTGCTCGAGCCGTGATGTCCGACCTTGAGTATCTCGCAGTCAAGCTCACCCTTCTTGTACTTTTCAAGCATAGCCTCCTCGGACTTATGCTCCGCGTCACCCGTCAGAAGCACGTCGATGTCGCCAAGGCTCGCCTTGATAACAACGCTCATCTCGTTTGCATCGTTGAAATCCTCCGTCGGTGCCATTATGGTATTGAGCATCGAACCGAGATAGAAGGTGTATCCGCTCTGAACACAGACCTCCTCGTCCTCGCCGACAAGAATGAGATTAACGTTCTTTTCCTCTATCGCACTTATAAGTCGTTTGTAAACTGCCGTATTCTTGGAAAAATCGGGCATTATTACGTTTTCAACGTCGTAATTCTTGACGATAATATCCGCGCTTCCGATATGGTCTGCATCGGGATGAGTAAACACAGCGTATTTAAAGCTTGTGATATTCTGCGCCTTAAGATAGTCGTCAAGGGCCTTCTGCGACTCACTGTCAAGGTCTCCCGCATCGATCAGCATATTGCCCGCTTTTGTCGTAACGAGTATAGCGTCACCCTGCCCCACGTCGATGAAATGGAAATATACCTCTTCACCGCTCTGCGGCTTCGGAGCGCTTACAGACGGCTTTGAATCTTCTTTTTCAAAAAGATCTATCCCGAGCTCATCTCCGAAAAAATAGAGACACGCGCCTAGTATCGCGATAATAAGGATTATCGAAATGATGATCGGCGACTTTCTTATCTTGTTCTTAACTTTTCTCTGTACCTTCTTTTTTGCCTTGCTCTTGTAGTCTGCCATTCGGTCTGTCTCCTTAAATAGATTAAAATTTTCTTGCCTTGTATTTTTTAGCCTTTACGTAAAACGAATTCGAGCATCTCGGACATTTCACCCTGTGCCTGCCCACTCTTCTCTGAAGCCTCAGCGTGCTTCCGCATCTCGTACAGTCGCGGAAAACGTAATACTCATCGTCGCGGTTCATGGTTTTTGTACCCTTTGAGGTGTTCGCACTGAAAAATCTCTTCAAAGATCTCGATACCTTGAGATATCTTTCGTTTTCGCTGCGGCGCTTTGCGATATTCTTCGAAAAGGTCCTCGCAATGTTCCAGACGAACAGCGCGATTATCACCGCAAAGAAAGCGATCGACACGATAGCCTGCACCTGCCCCTCGGGGATAAGCGCAACTGTTATCATCTCTGCAATTATCAAAAACACAGTAAACCAGGTCAAAAAATTATAAAGGTTATCGGTTCCGTACCTTCCGTACATAAACCTGTACATTTTTTCTCTGAATTTTCCCATTATTTTCTCCTTCGGAAATCTCTGTGCTATAATGATATCATTTAAAGATGAATTGCGTGTGAAGAATGTTTGTTTTTTATTAAAAAACGGGCTAAATACTTAGCCCAATTTTTTAATTGCTCCTGTCATCCTTTTCGGCATCTATCGCAATAACTATCATCAGGACAGTGAGTGCGTCGGCATCGTCGTATATATCAAGCATATACGTGTCTGTCCAAGCCATTTCCTTGATAACTCTGCCCTGCGGTATCCCCATAGAGTCGTTTATCGTGTAGTCCCAACCCCAAAAGTCGCCGTTTACGCTCCAGCCGTTGCAGTCGATAACGAATTCGGGACGGAAGAAGGTCATCTTCTTTTGAATGGTTCCCGCCAATCTGTCCCCTATGTACATCTCAAACGTTGGAAGAAAGGTAAACACCTTGCCTACAAGCGTACCGACAAGATTATCCGAACGGTCATATATCTCAAGCTTACGTCCGAATGCAAATCTGCTCCTTACGTAAAATACCGTATCGCCGTCCTCGTTGTAAATATCGTATTTGTCAAATCCAAATGTAAATCTCTGTTGAAATAAAAGCCTCATAGTGTCCTCCGTTTCATTCCATACCAAACTCAACAATACTCTTGAAATACTCGATAGTTTTTTCGTATTTCTCGCTGTTCGCGTTTCCGCTCATAACGAACGGACGCATTATGCAGATAATACTGTCATTCGGAAGCGTCCTGAAGGCATCAAGCGAATACGCTCCGCACTCGGAAAGCTTTATTCCGTATCCGTCAGCCGTCACTCCCCGAGGCAGCTCCTCTCCGAATATCTCGCTCATGGGCTTTAAGAGAATATCATCCTCTCGTCTGCCTACAAGATCGTCATAAACGTATTCGCTGACTATCATAACGGTGCACTGCCCCGTCATAATATAGCTGTTAAACTGGCTTATCTGCTCCTTGTTATAGGTCGGGTCGGCATAGATGATCGGGTTCTCGTTCTCGTCCGTCTCCGCCTCATTCGCGTCCTTGATCTCGGATTCGGAATATATCTTGTAAAGATTGAGCTGGACCTTCTTCTTTCCGTCTCCGTTGATATCGGACGGCATTATACCGACGAGTGCCTTTTCAAGCGCGTCAACGTTCTCGGTATAGTATATAGTGTGCGTTGCCACAGTGACCTCAACGTCACACTCCTCCTTGTTGACCATCTGAACGACTCCGACAACTATCACTATCGCAAAGAAGGCGATAATTATGACCTTCCATTTGTGATGATACCAGAAATTGTCAAGCCATTTAAAGAAGGGATTGGATAGCTTTACGTCAATATCCGAGCCCTGAAGCTTGCCATTTTCGTTTTCCATATCCATATCCCTCCTTGTTTTTGCTATTTATCTTATGCCTTCTGCGATCTTGTAACTTCCTTGATCTCGATGTGGATAGAATCACCGGAAGGAAGCTCAACGGTGATGCTCGCGCCTGCTCTCTGTCCCATAAGCGCCTTACCGATGGGAGACTGGTCGGAGATCTTTTTCTCAATGGGATTGACCTCGTTGGAGCCTACGATGCTGTAAACGATCTCCTCATCCTCTTCAACGTCGTAAACCTTTACGGTAGAACCGAGAGATACAACACCTGTATCCATCTTGGACTCGTCAACGATCTGAGCGTTTGCAACGAGCTCCTCAAGCTCCTTTATGCGCGCCTCGGTCTTTGCCTGCTCGTTTCTTGCCTCATCGTACTCGGAGTTCTCGGAAAGGTCACCAAAGCCCTTTGCAACGGCAATAGCTTCCTTGATATCTTCTCTTCTTACTGTCTTGAGGTAATTGAGCTCGTCTGTCAGTACCTTGTAGCCCTCTTCTGTGTAAAGCATCTTTGTCTGTGCCATGATTATATTCTCCTTATATTGTTTGATATTATTTTACTAATTTGTCAATCGCCGTGAGAAGCTGATCGTCCTTCTCTTCAGGCAAAAGGAAGAAGTTTGTGTTCTTTGCTTCCTCGGAAAGCTCAACGACGTGGTCGGGGACTATACCCGTTCCGTGATACACCGTCTTGCTCTTGGAATAATACATCGCTACCGTGAGCTTAAGACCTCCCTCGATCCCGAAATCGTCAAGCGGGAAAAGAGTCTGCATGCAACCCTTGCCGTAGCTGTTCACACCAACGACCTCTGCAATATTGTAGTCGCGCAAAGTCGCCGTGAAGAGCTCCGCCGCGCTCGCGGTATTTTCGTTTGTAATAACTATGCAGTTGAGATCCTTATACATTCCGATCTCGTTCTTCTTTACGTCAAAGCCGTCGTATTCGGATACGTAGTTGACCTCTCTTACGAATATCTCCTCGATCTCACCTGTCGAATACTCTGTGCTCACCACAAGATCCCCTTTGTTGAGGAAATAGGAGAGAACGGTAACTATAGAGTCAAGCGCACCGCCGGGATTGTTTCTTACGTCAAACACGAAATACTCGCACTTGTTTACGTCGCGGAGAGTATTGACTGCGTTCTTGAACTGCGTGGGAGTAGTGAGATCAAAGCCTGTGATATTGATGATACCAACCTTCTTGTTGGTCTCGCTCACTCTGAAGGTAACGGTCTCGGACGTGACCTTTCTTCTCTCGATCGAAAAATCGATGTAATCCGAGATCTGCGGTCTGTAAACGGTAAATTCTGCTTTTGTTCCCGCCTCGCCAAGCATAATGTCAAGCGCCTGCGTGTAGCCTATCTCGTTTACAAGCTTCTCCTCTTCTCCGTCCTTGACGAACATGATCGCATCCCCGGGCATAACTCCGTTCTCCATCGCGGGAGAATCCTTGAATACAGAGATGATCTGAATTACCGTATAATCAAATCCGTTTACGGTTATCTGTGACTGGACCACCGAAACGCCGATTCCTACAAGCTCGCCTTTTCTGTCAGAGAAATAGTCCTCGTATTCCTGCGCGTTGAGGTATTCCGCATAAACGTCACCCGTAGCGGCAACGTAAGCATCGAGTATCGCCTCGCTCATCTGCTCCTCGTCAAATCCGTCAAAGGAGTACTGCTTGAATATCTTGTCAAGTGTTATGAGATTGTCAAAATATGAAGGGATCTCCGCGTTCCCCCCCTCAACGTTGCCCGTCGAGTTGTTACCTTGATTGTTGCCTCCATTGTAATCGGGCTTCAAAGTATCCACTATATCAAGGATAGTGCAGACCGAAAAGGTGAGAAGTATCGCGAATACCACGGCAATTATCACCGCGCAAACCGCGTTTGAAAGCTTTACTTTTCTCGGCTCCTTGCCAACGTAAGCGAAGGATTCTTCCTCGCCACCGTTCATCTCTTCATTGGGTTGTTTATTTTCATTCATTTTCGTGCCGTTTTTCCTTTCTTTTTTCGCGTTTTCAGGTCAAAAACCACGTCGGAAAAAGTAAAAAATACTACTGATTTTCGTTTATACAATTCGATAAGCGAAACGCCTAATAAAAGACGTCTCGCTTATATTTCAGTCAAATTCGCGTAATACGCGATCAATATTTAGAGGGCTTGCTTCCGAGGTACTTCTTGACCATGAGAGCTACCTTGAAGGTAATAGCGTGCTCGAACTCACGGAGGTCAAGACCTGTGATCTTTCTGATCTTTTCAAGTCTGTATACAAGGGTATTTCTATGTACAAAGAGCTTTCTCGATGTCTCGGATACGTTGAGGTTGTTCTCAAAGAAGCACTGGATAGTCATAAGTGTCTCGCGGTCGAGTGACTCAAGGCTTCCCTTCTTGAATACCTCCTGCAAGAACATATCGCAAAGGGTGGTAGGAAGCTGATAGATAAGTCTGCCGATACCGAGGTTCTCGTAGCTTACGATGTTCTTCTCTGTCTCGAACACCTTTCCAACGTCAAGAGCGACCTGCGCCTCCTTGTATGCGCGTGCAAGGTCCTTGAGGTTGTCAACAACGGTGGAGATACCGATGTTTACCTTGGTGTAGAACTCAGCGGATAGGGTGTCGGAGATATTCGTCGCGATCTTCTCGATATCCTTGATATCCGCATCGTGCTTGACTTCCTTAACAAGAACAACGTCATGCTCGCCTACGCTGATAACGTAGTCCTTGGACTTGTCGGGAAACATATTCTGGAGCATCTCGAAGGGCATAACGTCTGTCTTGCCGAAGAACTTGATGAGGAATACTATTCTCGACTCCTCTGTTCCGAAATGGAGCTCCTTGGATTTAATATAAATGTCGCTGGGGAGAATGTTGTCAAGAATGATATTCTTGATGAAGAGTCCCTTGTCGTATTTCTCGTCGTAGAGATTCTTGATGTTGGAGAGAGAAACTGCCAAGAGCTTTGACATCTTCTCTGCCATCTTGTCCTCGCCCTCCATGAATACAACGTACTCACTCTTTGCGCCCAGAGAGATGGGACGGTAGGTGTATCCGTCAAGAACTGCGATATCGCTCGAATATGCAAGCGCATCACGAACTCCCTGCTTTACCTCGCCAATTCTCACAAGCTCGGAGCAAGCGATGACGACACCGTTCTCATCGATAACTCCGATGATTCGGTCGACTGCGGACTTCATCTGGTGGATCACGTTCTGAAACAATCTGTTAGCCATTTTGTACCTCTTTGAGTATGTTTTTATTGTCTTTTATTCTTATATTCGTCCCTTTCGGGAAAATTATAATTCAAATTCATAGCACAGGCATCCGAGAACGAAGCTTGATGCGGTCTCCGTGCGGAGTATTCTTTTTCCAAGTCCTATCGGCACAAGACCCGCATCCTTTGCAGCCTCTACCTCGGAGAGTGAAAAACCGCCCTCGCTGCCTATCACAATAGAAACCGTCGGACAATCAACACCCGAAAGCTGCTCCTTTTTTTCGTGAAGGTAGCTCTTAAGTGACACCGTTCCGTCACCCTCGTAGCAAAAGAGCGCAATATCAGCCTTTCCCGCACGCGCTATCGCTTCCTTGAAGCTGACCGTGGGAATTATCTCGGGAATGATACCCCTTCCCGACTGCTTTGCCGCTTCAAGAGCAATTCTCTGGCGGCGAGAGAGCTTTTTCTCCTCGTCACCCTTTTCCTTGGCAATACAACGCTCACTGTTGAAGGTCGTTATCGAGAAAACACCGCATTCGACCGATTTCTGGATCACACTGTCAAGCTTGTCTCCCTTCGGAAGCGCCTGATAGAGATGCGCGGAAAACGGAGGCTCTGTGTCGCTATTGCTCTGCGAGAGGATCTTGGCGACAACTCTGTCGGGGAGAAATTCCTCGAGCACGCAAATATATTCGTTTTTTTGCATATCGCAAACGGTTATCCCCTCCCCCGCCGCCATTCTCAGCGAGCGAGAGATATGATGAGCATCATCACCGAGCAGGGTGACCGCTCCGTCCGCTATTTGTTCCTTTGTCACAAAAAAACGAGGCATATCAAAGGTTTTCACAGCTTTTTCTTTGAGCAAAAAGCCATTTTTTATAAGCTTTTTGCACAAAAAAGAGCAGATGACGAGCTCCAATCCTTAAAATTTCGCGTTAATGCGAAAATAATTATATAACAAAATAACCAATTTGTCAACAACTTTTTTGTAAAAAATCACATTCTCATTAACAGAATTTACAATTTATTATTATTTTTGCCCCTCTCAAAAGACATAACAACCAAAATTGCCATATTACACAATGTAAAAATGCACAAAGCACCTGCGGTGGGCAACATCGTGTGACGTTCTTTTTAGTTTTACATTTAACTCTCGACGGTGAAGCATATTTTAAAACAACACTCTTACCTGCGGGACGGCAACATCGTATAACGTTCTTTTTAGTTTTACATTTAACTCTCGACGGTGAAGCATATTTTAAAACAACACCCTTACCTGCGTGGGCAACCTCGTGTGACGTTCTTATATACTTTACATTTATCCCTCGACGGTGAAGCATGTTCTCTAATAACTCCTTTAACTGTGGTGGACAATACCGTGTCAAACACCTGCCTTCCATCTGTTTTCAAGGGTTTTGGAGGATGAGAGGGGGTGGAGGGGGGTATCTGCTGGCACCTCTGCCCGCAGAGGGCGAGGCTCCTTTTGCGGCGGCTGCCACAGAAGGAGAGTGGCTGAAGCCGGGGTGGAATCCGGCCTGTCGTTCCCTCTGGCTGGGGGATGATG
>JBGUSX010000080.1:0-26534 GCA_045132775.1 Eubacteriales bacterium | reverse complement strand
CCCCCCCCCCCCCCCCCCCCCCCCCCTACATTGTAGACCGTTCGCTAAATTGCAAATTATTTACCTCTTGATTATACCTTTTAATTTTGACAGATGCCAACAATATTTCATAAAAAACAAAGGGCGCGAGGGTATCGCGTCCTTCATCATTAGTTTTTATCTGGGTTCGCTATCTCAAAAAATTCATCCCTTGTCAAAAGCACATTGAGTGCGGACAAAAGCGCGTTCGGGGTCATTTCGCGCGGTAGTCCGAGCGTTACTGCAAGCTCGTCGCGTCTCTGTGCACTGTCGGGCGCGCCCGTGAGTCTTGCGGCATACATATCTGCCTTGGTTATCTCCTTTCGCGGCGAACTGTCTCCCTTTTCGCTTGCGAACGGCTCGAGCAGCTTGCGAAGTATCTCGGCTTCGACTCCCTCGACACCGAGATATCCCTCCGCCGATGCCCTCTCCTTTCTCCTCTCCTTGCCCTCGATCTGCGGAGTATAGAGCTGGATGAGTCTCTCCCTCGGTATCGCGGACGTGATATGCGAGCGTATCACCTTGCCTGCGCCGTCCGAGTCGGTAAGGACTATTATTTTGCTCTTTTTCGCAAGTGAGCGGATGAGCGCGAGCCTCTCCGAATTCTTGAACACCCCGAAGCCGTCGGTCGCGATAATACACGCGTCGGCTATCGAGGATATCTTTATCTTGTCGTATTTACCCTCCACGATTATCGGGTAATCAATCCTAAGCTTTTCCATATCAGATCATTTTGGGGATAAAGTAAAGCAGAACGAGTGCGCCGAGGATGATCCTGTATATACCGAAGGGCGCAAAGCTATGCTTCTTGACAAACTCCATAAGGAACTTGATGGCAACCATCGAGACCGCGAACGCAACGACTGACGCGACTCCGAGCACTATCCACGCGATAGCGGGAACACTGACTCCCGTCTCGCTGACGTAGTCGAAAAATCCGTAGCCCTTTATAAGACTTGCGCCGACCATTGCGGGTATTCCCATAAAGAAGGAGAACTCCGCCGCCGCGGGACGTGCGATACCCATAATTCTTGAGCCGAGTATCGTTGAGCCCGAGCGAGATGTTCCCGGCACGATCGAGAGCGTCTGGAAGCAGCCTATAAGGATCGCGTCACGGTAGCCGATATCCTCTACTCTTTCTATGCGCGTGGGCTTGTTCGCCTGCCATTTTTCAACGATAATAAAGAGTATTCCGTATACGATAAGTGCCGCCGCGACGGTTATCGCGTTGTATATCCAGCCGTCGATATCACGTCCCGTGACCTTTTCAAGAATCTTGTCACCGACGATTCCGACCAGTGCCGCGGGAATACTCGCGACTGCGACCTTGAACCAGAGCGACCAGGTTCCCCTCTTCTCCTCTCTGCTCTTTGACGGAGCGAAGGGATTGAGCTTTGTAAAGAACATGACCACTACCGCCAGGATCGCGCCGAGCTGAATTACCACCTCGAACATGCTCATATATTCATCGGCAAAGACGTAACCGAGGTCGCCTGCGACGTTGAGCTTCAAGAACTCGTCAAGCAGGATAAGATGTCCCGTAGAGCTTACGGGCAGCCACTCTGTGATCCCCTCGACTACGCCGAAGATTATGGCTTTTATAATTTCAATAAATTCTGTCATACATTCTCCTTTTAATCGGCTCCTCGCATAATGTCGCCTTCATGTACCTCAAACGGAACCCTCGCCCAGAATATCATTGACGGATGCGGCGCACTTTCGAGCACGGTGCCGTCGGGCAGGTATATCTCCGTGACGGTCAGGGGGTTTCCTATCTTGCGCGGCGAGATCATCTCGGCTTTGTCGCCGACCTTGACCTTATTGCGCTGAATGAAGCGGTAGAGTCTGCCGCCCTCGTTTTCTATCTCGATTCCCGCCGCGGATATCTTTTCAAGCTCTGCGCTCACGTCCTGCTCGGTCGCGGTCGCGAAATATGCCTTGTCGCGTATATATCCCGTCATAGTCGAGAGCTGTGCGTTCTCGATAGGCTTGTCAAAATAGTAGCCCGTACAGTACTCGCGGTGCGAAACGCTCTCAAGCTCGCGGTACCACGCAGGGTCAAATTTATATCCCTCGGGGTCTGAAAGATAGGCATCCATTGCCATCCTGTACGCATTCGTCACGACCGCGGTGTAGTACGCGCTCTTCATTCTTCCCTCTATCTTGAAGGAGTTTATTCCCGCGCGGATAAGCTCGGGGATATGCTCGACCGTGCACATATCCTTTGAGGACATTATGAAGGTGCCAAGCTCGGTCTGTTCTATCGGAATAGGCAAATCGGGACGCTTTTCCTCGTAAATTATGTAATTCCAACGGCAAGGCTGTGTGCATCTGCCGCGGTTTGCGTCTCGCTCGGTCATCATATTCGAGAGCATACATCTGCCGCTGTAGGACACGCACATTGAGCCGTGGACGAATGCCTCAAGCTCGATATCAGCCGGGATCGCGGCTCTGATCGCGCTTATCTCGTCGATATTGAGCTCGCGTGCAAGCACGAGTCTCTTGGCACCAAGTGCTACGTAAGCCCGTGCCGCCTCGGGCGAAACTATGCTCGCCTGCGTTGAGATGTGTATCTCCGCATCTGGAATTATCGCGCGGAGAGTTGCCATAACGCCGAGGTCTGCGACGATGAACGCGTCGATGCCTGCGTCCTTTATCTCGCGGATAAACTGACGGAGAGGCTCGTATTCGTCACAGTGGGGCATTGTATTGAGCGTAAGATAGAGCTTTTTGCCGCGCTCGTGCGTATATTTTACCGCCTCGTACAGCTCTTCCACAGTGAAATTGTCCGCAGCCGAGCGCATTCCAAAGCTCTGACCTGCAAGATATACCGCGTCCGCGCCGTAAAGCAGTGCCGCGCGGAGCTTTTCAAAATTGCCCGCAGGAGACAATAGCTCGGGGCGTTTTATGTATTCGTTGTTCATTTTACGTTTTTCTCCACATAATTATTCATTTTATTTTAGCATATATGTGGGTAGTTGTCAAGATTAAAATAGCAGGGTGTTATTTTCAAATTTTGATTTGTCGGTGTGTTAAGCCTTCCCCAGCGGGGAAGGGGGACCGCGCAAGCGGTGGATGAGGAGGTCGCCCTTTCAAATACTTAACGTCTATGGAATTACCTTGTTTCGTTGCAAAAGAATCCTTGTGACACAAGACAAAATCCACGATCCACCCGGGGCGCGCATCCTAATGGCGACCTCCTCATCCACCGCTAGCGCGGTCCCCCTTCTCCGCTGGAGAAGGCTATTCACTAAATTGCAATTTATCCATAAAAAAATCCCCTGAACGTTCAGGGGATCAAAGAGTTTCAAATCAATTATTTAACGCAAAGGATAAAGAGCCACGCGAGTATTGCCGTGATAAGCGAGCTTATATTGAGCGCGGGCAGTGCGGTCACGACTCCAACGAGCGAAAAGATACAGATGATTATTCCGAATATCCTGCACTTGTCCTTCTCCATACCGAAAAGTCCGAAGATACCTGCCAAAAGCGTCAGCACTCCGACTCCAGCCGAGATTATCGCGCTGATATTGAGCGAAAGCACCGCCGTGAATGCCTGTATCGGAGAGTAGATTCCCCACACGATATAGATTATGCTGATGAGTATCTTAAGAACGTTTTTCGTTGAGCTTTTCATTTTCTTTTTTGCCATTTTCATTCTCCCTTCGATTCTGTACGACTATATTATACAGTATTTTCGGAGATATGTCAAGCAAATAATATGGCACGTTTGAATATTTTAACCAAACCAGGAGCTAATGGTTTCCAATATCTTGAATCTCACGCGGTATTTGGGGTTTTTCGTCTCGGTTATGACTTTGTACTGATCTCCCGTAAGTCCGACAGAGATAAACGCGTCCTCGTTGCTCTCACCCGAGCTCTCACTCGCAGCGGAGAGACAGAGGGGAGGGAAGAGACAGCACCACCAATTCTGCCCCTCCCCCTCTCCGATCAGCACGCGCAGAGAGACGTACTTCCCTTCGGGAAATGCGCAGGTCTCGTAGGTCTTTGTCGGGTAGTACTCCTCGCCGAGCAGGACCTTGACAGAGTAGTCGTAACCCTCCGCCTTTACGCGTGCCGCGGCGCGCGCTTCGATCTCGGGAATGATCTTTTCGATCTCACCTATTGCCTCGCTCTGATTTGTGCACCCTTCGACCGCAGGTGTCACCGCCGCTATCACCTCGTCGCGAACCTGCAATTTGAGTGCCTGATCCTCGTCGGTGTTCGAGTTTGCGATCACGTGCAGACGCACCACCGTGTCGTAGATCTCGCTCTCCCCGTGTATCGGGAGCATTCCCGCAAACAGCGACAAAGCGAGGATTATAAAGGTGCAGATAAGTAGTTTTTTTGTTGATGCCATTGTATGAAATTCCTTTCTTTTTTTGATAATAAGGATTATTCTCATACGTCAGCGCTTTTATTCATGGATTTTCAAATTTTGATTTGTCGAACGGTTTAAAATGAATTTCACGGCTACAAACGAACCACACCATCACGATAACCCGTAGGGGCGGATTCCATATCCGCCCGCAAACGATATTACACCAATTTCGTTAATTTGTAACGATTTTTCACGGGCGGATATGAAATCCGCCCCTACAATTATGCGGTGAGGTAAAGTGCAAAAAGGTGAAGAAAAACCACACCGTTTGAAAATTTCAAACTCCCCGACAAACCGCAATTTATCAAAAAAGCCTCGCACGTTGCCGTGCGAGGCTCCGGTTATTTGTCTTATATCAATGATGCTTTGCGTGGCGCTCGAAATGGGGGAGGTTGACACGTCTGCGGCTCGAATCCGCGGGCTTTTCGGTAATGTCCCCTGCCTTTGTCAGCGACCACTTCGTCATTACAGGTCCGACTATCTCGTACACGAGCACCGCAAAGAGTATTACAAAGCGCACAACGCTCGCTACGTCTGCGGAGATGACTCCGTCCTTTGACACCGTGCTCACCATTCCGAGCGCAACTCCTGCCTGCGGGAAAAGTGTGATTCCGAGGTATTTGACAATGTCGGGCGAGCATTTCGTCATCTTTGCTGACCACATTGCACCGAAATATTTACCAATGCAACGCGCAATTATATATACCAAACCGACAAGCACCAATATCGGCTTTAAGAACACGCTCAGGTCAAGCTCCGCGCCGCTGATAACGAAGAACACGATAAGCAAGGGCTTGCTCCAGCTGTCCGCTCTCGACATCATCTCGTCCGAGCATTCGCATACGTTGCAGAATATCGTTCCGCACATCATACAGGTTAGAAGCGAGGAAAATCCGATATGTACCTCTCCCACGTGGAGATTCTTGAGCTGTGTGAGCGCGACGGTCGCGAAAACGAACGCGATAACGAGGCTCAATCGGTTACTGTTGGAATGGAAGAATTTTTCGAGCTTTGAGAGCACGAATCCGAGCAGTGCACCGAGAAGGAGCGATGCAACTATCTCAATAAACGGCTCGACTACGATAGATATAAGGTTGAGATTTCCGCCCTGGAACGCCTTTGCTACTCCGAAAAGAACTGCGAACACGACAAGTCCTACCGCGTCGTCAAGCGCGACGATGGGAAGAAGAAGGTTTGTCAAGGGTCCCTTTGCCTTATACTGACGGACTACCATCAAGGTCGCCGCAGGTGCGGTCGCCGTAGCGATCGCCGCGAGGATGAGCACTGCGGGAATGGGAAGATAATCAACTCCCGTTGCCGCGATGAGCACAAAGTGAAGTCCGAGTAGGATTACCACGCAGACCGCCGCGGTTGCAAGTGCCTGAAAAATACCTATAATAGTTGCCTGCTTACCCGTCTTTTTAAGCTCGGAGAGACGGAACTCACTGCCGATCGAAAATGCGATAAAGCCGAGAGCTATCTCACCAAGGATGCTGAGCGTTTCAAGATGCTCGCTGCCCTTGAAGCCGAGGTGATATCCGCCCGGGAGCGCAAGAGCGCCGAGGCAAAAGCCTCCGACGAGTATTCCTGCTATAAGGTAACCTGTGACCGCGGGGAGCTTTAAAAGCTTGCACAGACGTGACATGAGAAGTCCCGCTAAAGCCGCGACCGATATGCTGAGTAATATCTGAACGTGATCCATATTTTTTCTCCTATATTTGATATGTTTAAATAGTGGGTTGCCCCGAAATTGCGCACCTTGACATTATATGCCAAGAGGCGAATTTTGTCAATAGAAAAATTAAATATTTTTAGCACAAAATAAGTATGATTTTACAACTCACGCAAATAAAATCAATAAAAGGACTTGACACAGTGGCTTTCGGTATGGTATAATACGTAGGTTGAAAATATTGGGATGTCGCCAAGCGGTAAGGCACTAGACTTTGACTCTAGCATTCGTCGGTTCAAATCCGGCCATCCCAGCCACAAAAGAGGGGGAGCATCGCTCCCCCTCTTTTGTGGCTGGGATGCCCGGTACAATGAAACGAACATCCAAGCCGCTCGCGGCTTGGAATGGGGTTCAAATCCGGCGCTTCACCTCCAAAACGCACCTCATTGGCTGTTTGCTCCCCCCTCTTTTGTGGCTGCGCTGCGCGGCACAAATGAACGATGTTACGCCGTTGGCGTAAATGAAGTTGCCTTCGGCAAATGATGTGGGCTTACACCCAATGATGTTGCGCTTCGCGCAAACGGGATTTAGCCGTCCGCTCGATACGCTGAAATATAGTTGATCTTTAATTGAAAGTATATCTGACGGCATTTATGAATAAATCTTAAAATTTCAGCAATCACTTGACCCGTCAATGCAAACATGGTATAATGTCGATCGTGTGCGAAAATTTATCCGTTTTAAAAACAACAAATTCATCTTTAGAAAGGTATCTTATGACATCATTCATCAACTGGACCTGGGGTAACATCAACAACGGCGACGTAGGCCCCGGTGCATACAGCCCATTCCATCTCATATGGCTCGGCATTATGGTCGTGGCTTGCGTTGTATGCGCGCTGACCGTTGCGCGCAAGCACAGCGAAAAGGCTGACCGCATCATGGTATCGATATTTTCCGTGATCCTTATCGGATGCGAGCTCTTCAAGCAATTTTTCTGGTTCGAATACTACGGCTATTACCGCTTCGAGATATTCCCCTTCCAATTCTGCTCCGTTCCAATCTACGTTGCTATTTTTGCATCGGTCATTCCGTGGGACAAGGTGCGCGAGATCTGCTACCGTTTTCTCGCATTTTACGGCATTATCGGCGGTCTTGCCGTAATGGTCGTGCCCAACGCGGTGCTCTACACCTATTTCGTGCCCATGTCGCTTCACGCGATGCTCTGGCACACCGTTCTCGTTGTGATGGGCGTTTATCTGATCGTCTCACGCGGATACGGCAAAAATATCCGTGAAATGCTCACGCCTGCCGCGATCTTTCTTTGCTTCGTGGTGCTTGCCATCATAGGAAACGTGCTGGTCTACCATCTCTATCTCAACACCCCTGCCTGCCAGCCGGGTGACAGACTCAGCATGTTCTACATTTCCCCCTACTCCATCACCGAGCTTCCGGTGCTTAGTGCGGTGCAAGAGATATCTTATCCCCTGTTTCTCTTGTGCTACCTCTTATTTTTCAACGGCTTTTCGCTCATTGTTTGGGGTGTGGCACACCTTGTGCACAAGATCTGCGCCAAAAAAAGCAAGCAGGTCGGATCGGTTTAAATTATCCTATAGCTAATACTTAAACACCATCTCCCCCCACATGTCGTGGGGGGGATTTTTTATGAACAAGCAACAAATTCACACCTAACGGACGTTAAACGCCGCTTAATCAAGATCCCTCTCGATCTGTTTTTATGACGCTGAATTGCCGCAGTATATCTCGTCGATAATAAGATAAAAAAGGAGTATATATGTGTACGGCGATATTTGATAATAAATACGGAGCATATTTTGCGCGGACACTTGATCTTGAATGCTCATACGGAGAAAAGATCATGCGTGTGTCAAGCGGAGATACGCTACATTTTGTTCACGAGGGAGAGCGCGCATGCGAACATTCTTTTATAGGTATGGCGCACGATACCGGCTCACAGCCTCTCTTCTACGATGCGGTAAACGAGAAGGGACTTTGCGCCGCCGCGCTCAATTTTCCTGTATACGCGGACTATCGCGAACAGAAGGAAGGGAGGATAAATCTCGCCTCATTTGAGATCATTCCCTATATCCTTTCACGGTGCGCGAGCATCGGAGAGGCGAGATGTGCTCTTGACGGGGTGGCAATAACGAGCGATGACTTCTCCCCAACGCTTAAAAGCACTCCCCTTCATTGGATGATTGCCGATAGGGCGCAGGCAATCGTTGTTGAATCGGTAGCCGAAGGCTTGAGGATATACGATAATCCTTTCGGTGTTATGACAAATTCTCCTCCATTCCCCTACCACGCGGCGCGAATTTGCGATTATTCTTATCTCTCCCCCGAGCCGCAGAAAAATCGCATTCTGCCCGACCTCGATCTCACCCCGTATTCGCGCGGACTCGGCTCATTCGGACTACCCGGCGATTATTCATCAGACTCACGATTCGTTCGCGCGCTCTTTGCAAAGGAACACACTCTTTTACCGTTTCACGAGGACGATACGGCGCGAAAAGTCGCGGCGCAAAGGCGCATTTTTGATATTCTCGGTACGGTCTCCTTGCCATACGGTATCGCGCGAACCGAAAAAGGCGAGCCGATCTATACGGTCTACACCTCCTGCATCGATATGGATAGGTGCGAGTATTCGTATTTCACTTATGAGGACAGGGATATCAGGACGTTCAAATTTTGATTTGGCGGTGTATTCCCCACTTTTCGCAGCGTGCAGAATTTTTGTATTACCTATTGAATTGTCCGCGTGCTTGTGATATAATGGTTTTGTAGACACAGGTATCATCACCATAACAAAGGAAACGGGCAGAATCAAGGTCTGCCCTGCGGATCAGAAATGACTCAAGGAAAACAATTTATTTCCGGCATTTTAGCCTTGATATTACTTGTATCCTTTTCTGTCTCATGCGACTTGAAGGATCCTCCGGACACAAGTGAGCTCGGCTCGAATGAGAAAAACGAGACTGTTGCCACAGAGCAAACCGTCCGTCCCACGGATTCAAGTGCAACGGAAGGATCAACGGATGAATCCGCCACTACCGAGGTGACCGAGCTTTCATCTCACACCGAAAACGAAGCTAAAACAGAGTCGGAAACAGAAACAGAAACAGAAACAGAGACAGAGACAGAGACAGAGACGGAGACAGAGACGGAGACGGAAACAGAAGCTCCCTCGACCGATCTGTTCGATCTTCCAATCCCTACGGGTGATTATTCCCTGACCTTTGACAATCTCGGCGAGCTTGGCTCGGAGCACAACGTGGTCTATTTCGTTATAGACCGCTTTGACTGGGAATATTACGTCTGGGCAAAGGACCGCGCCCCCGAGATCTTTTACAATCTTCACTCGGGCGGATTTACCTATTACGACGATGCAATATCCCTATACCCCAGGACCTTCCCGAGCATCACGTACATGATCACGGGAAATGAAAACGATTTTACCGAAAGCCGTGCGAAATACTTTGAGTCGGCATATTCAAGATCCGAATTCATCCGCACCCTTTATAACGAAGGCTATAATATCAACATCTACACCGCCGATTATTACGGCTACACAAATGCTTCATATATGGCAAACTATGCCTCAAACGCAAGACTCAAAGATGACGGCGGCAAAGCATTTAACACCGATATGCGTGACGTATACTTCTATCTGAAGGATAACGGCATCAGAGTGGGAGAGAGCAAAAAAAGCTATTCCTTTATTCATCTCTCGGGCACGCATCTCCCCCTCAAATATGATGAGAATTTTGAGCTTCTGCCGAGCGGCGATCCTAAAAGAAACAACGCGACGGTCGGAATGCAACAGAGCTTTGCCATTATCAATTACTATATTGACGAGATGAAGCGGCTGGGTGTCTACGATAACTCAACCATCATAATTACGGGAGACCACCCGTCCATCGGCTCGGACAGCGAGGTCCCTCTCAGATACGCGCACGTAACCCCCATCTTCGTCAAGCCCGCTTCGCTCTCCTCGGGCAATCTTGAAACGTCAAGCGCACCTGTCACCCATGCCGATCTATTCCCCACCATACTCGAAAGCGAGGGGATCTCCTCGGCATCCGATTTCGGACGCTCGGTATTCGATATTCCCGCGTACGAGATAAGAGAGAGATTTTACTACTTCCAAAGACTCGATAAGTCCGACGGCAAGGTGAATTACGATATGGTCATATTCTCTGTTACGGGCAA
This sequence comes from Eubacteriales bacterium, assembly GCA_045132775.1. Lineage (GTDB taxonomy): Bacteria > Bacillota > Clostridia > Oscillospirales > CAG-272 > SVTX01. Next base: position 16,233 of record JBGUSX010000080.1, on the reverse strand, counting down.
GGCGGCGGATTACGGCAACTGGGAGATAATCGAATGGTACTCCCTCGGCAAAAGCATATATAAATGACGGTAATACCGTTATGCATATACTATCACAAACGGTCTGCATTCGACGAAATGCGGACCGTTTTTTCAAAAACTGCGATCGGATTGTTACCTTTTGATAATAAATCTGTATATTTATATTAAAGAACTTGAAAAGCGAGGCAAGATGTGGTACAATATATACGAGTTTGTAAGATCGATGCTTTCAGGCTCGCATGCCTTATGGCACAAATTTGTTTTATTATTGAAACGGAGATATACAGCATGAATTCACCCCAAAACACGCCAAACCCGAACACAACCGAAAGCTCCGCAGCACAAATGCAGGCGGATAATTTAAGCAGAAGAAAACGCGGATACAAAAGCTATACCGCAAAGGAGAAATGGCTCCTCTGCCTTCTGCTCTCTCTCTTTACGCCGTTTGCTCTCCTCTTCTTCGGTCCTTTTGAGATATACGGCAACAATATGGATGAATTCAAGTTCGTTCTCTCGGACTTCTGGGCTACGTGCGGCATAATTGCTCTTGCCTCTTCTGCTCTCATCTTCGGACTTCTGATGCTTCTGCGCGGCCGCGCCTTTGACACAGGCTTCGGACTTATATTCGGCATATCATTTATGTTTTTCCTTCAGGGAAACTACCTCAGTCTCGGCTCCGCCTCGCTCTCGGGCGACGGCGTTGGAGATGAGATCTCACCTGCCGCTACGGTCATCAATCTCCTCATCTGGATCATCGTTGTATCGGCTTGTATCGTTGCGATGCTGCTGCTCAACAAGTACCGCGATATCATTCGCACTGTTGCTACGGTCGCGGCTGTCGCGCTTCTCGGCATGACGCTTATCTCCTTTGCCGTGATATCTATGACTACAGACGTTTATTCCGATACAAAGACAGGATATATGGGAGATCCCTCTCTTGATAACGAGGTGCTTACCGTCAAAAATCTTGACACCCTGGCGACAGAAAACAATATCGTGGTGTTCATCGTTGACCGTTTTGATCACACCTATATGGACAAGGCGCTTAAGGATTGCCCCGAGATATTCGACGAGCTTGAAGGATTTACTCATTTTAACGATTACATCTCCCTCTACCCCAGGACCTATCCCGGTGTTCCCCATATCGTGACCGGTGTTGAAAACGATTTCTCGGGCACGCGCCACGACTATATGAAAAAGGCGTACTCCGAGTCTCCCTACTTTATGGCTCTCAAGGAAAAGAACTTTGACATCAACGTTTATACCGACGATTATTACGGCTACGTAAACGCTACACACATGCGTGATTTCGTTTCCAACACGTCGGGCAACGTAAGCTACAGCGTGGTGGGCAACACCTCACTCTCGCTCGATATGATACGCGTCTCGCTTTACCGATATCTCCCCCTCATCGCGCGCCCCGTTCTCGGAACGGTCAACACCCCCATGTTCGACAAATACGTTGATTATGACCTTGAGGACGCGGAATTCAGCACTGATATGAAAGAGGTCTACGACGTTATATCAAAGGATGAATTCACGTTCAGAAAGAGCGAAAACGGTCTTTCTTATATTCACGTCTCGGGCTGTCACCTGCCAAATCTTTACGACCCTAACTTTGAGGCGGCACAAGGAGACGAAAGATACGACTCCAACGTGGGTATGCAGGTGAGCTTTAAAATAATCTCCACCTATATCAAGGAAATGAAGAGAATGGGCGTGTATGAAAACTCCACTATCATAATTCTTGGCGACCATTGCAATATCGGTTCCGACAGAGATTTCCCCAAAAAGCCGCACATCACTACGCTCTTGGCAAAGCCCGCGGGCGTATCCGAGGGCGAGCTGAAGCATTCGGACGCGCAGGTCGGGGCGAGCGACATATTTGCTACCGTGCTTCATGCCGCCGAGTCGGACAAGGCAAGCGATTACGGACAGAACATCTTTGATATACCCGAGGGCGAGGACCGCTCACGTCCCTATCATTTTCAGCTTGTGGTCGGAACTCTTTACGAGGGAACCTACATCAACGGAATTTTCGAGGTCATAGGACCCGGTGATGACCTTGACAACTGGCATCTTAAGCAAGAGATCGAGCTCGGAAAGAACATCTACGACTGACGGCATTAACAAAATTGAGATCTCGATCGGGCGATTTCGCCCTTTGATCAGCCGCACTTGCGGCAGAACGGAGAAATAAATGGACAAGATTTTGTATTATATCTGTATCCCCCTGGGATATCTTATGAAATGGTGCTGGATGCTTGTAGGCAACTACGGTTGGGCTATCATTCTCTTTACACTGGCAACCAAGATAGTTTTACTTCCCCTTTCTGTATGGATCCACAAAAATTCCATACAGATGATAAAGATCCAGCCCGAGATAAACTTCTTAAAGGCAAATCATTACGGCGACATGGACACCATTGCGGAGGAGCAGGCAAAGCTTTATAAAAAGCACAAATACCGCCCGATGCTCTCTCTTGTTCCCCTTGCGGCTCAGATCATTCTGCTTCTCGGTGTCGTTGAGATAATCTATCACCCGATGGACTATCTTTTCAGCCTTGATCCCGCTCATATATCCGAGCTTGCACAGCTTTACGGAATAGATACCTCAAGCTCCTCGTATCAGCTTGCGCTTATCGAGGCGATCAAGAGCAATACCGCGATAACGCCCGATTTCGCATCCATTCCTCTTATCAAGGCTTTCGACGGAGATTTCTTCGGCTTTAATCTCTCCACTATTCCCTCCGAGACCTGGGGAATATATATCCTTATGCCCATAATTGCAGGTCTTTCGTCGTATATTATGTGCCTGACGCAGAACCTCTCAAACGTCCTCCAGCACGAGCAGAGCAAGCTAAATCAGCACGGTATGACAATACTCTCGGTCGGCATCTCCCTCTACCTCGGCATCGGTGTTCCCGCGGGAATTGCGTGGTATTGGGTTGCCAGCAACCTCTTCTCCATAGCGCAGATGTATATACTGAATGCGGTCATAAGCCCCAAGAAATACGTCGATTACGACGCGCTTGAGCGCAGCAGAAAGGCTCTTGCAGACATTGAGGCTCTTGAGGGCGGCAAGAAAAAGGACCAAAACTACAAGATCAACCGCGCAAGAGAGAAAAAGGACTACAAAAAATTCTTCTCCGTGGTCAACAAGCATCTTGTTATCTACTCCGAAAAAAGCGGCTTTTATAAGTATTTTGAAGCGATAATCAACGAGCTTCTCGCACGCTCCAATATAACTATTCACTACGTTACCAACGATCCCGACGACGCTATCTTCAAGCTCGCCGAGACCGAGCCGCGCATCCGTCCCTACTACATAGGACTTAAAAAGATGATCCCTCTTATGATGCGAGCAGAAGCGGACATCATCGTTATGACCACCCCCGATCTTGATAAATACTATATCAAACGATCCATTATGAAAAAGGATATCGAATACGTCTACGTTCCCCACGATATGATGAGCGTACACATGGGCTTCCGCGAGGGTGCGCTTGACGCGTTTGACACCATTTTCTGCACAGGCCCTCACGTTGAGCGTGAGGTTCGTGCAACCGAAAAGGTCTACGGCTTGCCCGAAAAGAAGCTGGTGGAGTTTGGCTATCCCTTTGCCGACAAGCTTATCGCGGCTGGCGCGGCAGAACGCGCCACACACAAGACAGGACCCAGACGCGAGATCCTTATAGCTCCCTCATGGCAGGAGGACAATCTGCTCGATTCCTGCGTTGACACCTTGATTGAAACATTGTATTGCGACGAGTATCACATTACCGTCCGCCCCCACCCCGAGTACGTCAAGAGATACGGTGCGAGAATGCAGGCTCTTGTCGATCGCTATGCGCATCTTGTCGGTGACGGACTCTCCTTTGAGCTTGATTTCACCGCAAACAAGTCGGTATATTCCTCCGATCTGCTTATCACAGACTGGTCGGGTGTAGCTCTTGAATATTGCTTTGCGACCCGTCGCCCCGCGATCTTTGTGAACACAAAGATGAAGGTCATGAATCCCAATTGGGAGCGTATCGGCATCACTCCCACCGAGATCACCCTGCGCGATACCGTAGGTGTTTCGGTAGATATGGACAAGCTGGTAAACTGCCGCGCTATCGCCGAGGATCTCTTTGCCCGTGCAGATGAATTTGAGGTGAAGATAAGTCAGGTTCTCTCAGAGCATATCTACAACCAAGGAAAAGCAGGAAAGGCAGGAGCGGAATACCTCCTCTCCTCGCTGGTAGAAAAGCGTAAAAAGTCTTGACAAGGCAGTATAGCTGTGATATAATGATCGTATGTTATGAAGCAAAAATGCTTTTGCTGTGCACATATACCCATTATCAAGGAGAAAATACTATGCCGATAATTCAGTTTTCCGCTATGTACATCGATCCCGCCGCTACTACGGTAATCATTACCTCTATCAGCGGTATCGCGATCGCCGTTGGCGCGACCGCCGTTATCCTTTGGAGAAAAGCTAAGAAAAAGGTCGCCTCCGCTCTTCACATCGATGAGAACGCAAACAAGGAGGTCGAGGATGAATTGGTGATCAACACCGATAACGACTTCGAATAAAATATTCTCCCGTTCAAAAACCGCAAATTCAGCCCTCTTTTATGAACAGAGGGCTGGATTTGCCGATTTTTCATACCTTTTTGAGATCAAGACGTTCAAAAAACACCCACACCGTTCCAAAAATGAACAAAAAGAAAGGAATAAGTTATGAAAAAAATGATCAAACGCGCGGCGTTGCTCGCCCTCGCGCTTATAATGATTATCTCTTCCCTTGTTTTTACGGGATGTGAGAAAAAGAAAACCATCGTCATTTATTCGAGCGCGGAGAGCTTCAGGATAGACTATATGAATAAAAGAATGAAGGAGCAGTTCCCCGACTATGATGTCCGCATAGATTACAAGTCAAGCGGCGACCAGGCAAATCTTCTCAGGGCTGCAGGCAAGAATGCAGAGTGTCAGATCTCTCACGACATTGAATACGGCAATGCCGCAGAGCTTGTTTCGCTCGGTGTTTTTGCAGACCTTGGCGATCTCGTCGATTTTTCTGTTTTTGCAGAGGACACCGTAGCAGGTAACTACTATGCTCCCGAGTACAGAAACGGCGGCGCGATCATTCTGAATATGGACGTTATCAACGAGAAGGGACTTGATGTTCCCACCTCCTACAAAGATCTCCTTGACCCTCAGTACAAGGGTCTCATCTCTATGCCCAACCCCAAGACCTCCGGTACGGGATATATGTTCCTCCTCTCTCTTGCAAACGCATGGGGCGAGGATAAGGCTATCGAATACTTCAACGGTCTTTCAAAGAATATTCTCGCGTTTGAGACCTCGGGCTCGGGTCCCGTAAATAAGCTTGTTACGCGCGAGGCGGCAATAGGCTTTGGTATGATCTTTCACGCGGTTCAGCAGATAAACGAGGGCGAAAATCTCAAGATCCTCTTCTTTGAGGAGGGCGCACCCTACTCTCTTTACGGTCAGGCAATAATCTCGGGTAACGAGACCGATCCTGCGGTAGTTGAGGTCTTTGATTTTCTGGTAAATCATATCACTCCCGAGGTCTGCGAGCTCTTCTGTCCCGAAAAGCTTTACAAGGATAAGGACTTCACCGTGGAGAACTTCCCCGCAAGCGTAACCTATGCAAATATGAACGATAACACCCCCGAAAGAAAAGCCAAGCTTTTGGAAAAATGGACTCTCAGCTAATGGAAAACAAAAGAATCAAGCTGTCCTTTAAGGACATAACTCATAAATACGACAAAAAAAGCGATATTCTCGCTCTGGACCGCGTAAACGCGGATATATACGACGGTGAATTTCTCTCTATCTTAGGTCCCTCCGGTTGCGGAAAAACAACGCTTCTGCGCATCATGATCGGTCTTATTCAGCCCACCGAGGGTAAGATCCTCCTTGACGGTGAGGATATCACAAATGCCCCCGCCTCGGCGCGTTCGATGGGCATAGTTTTTCAGAATTATGCTCTGTTTGAGAATATGACTGTGCTCGGCAACGTGGTCTATGCCGCATATCTCAAAGCTAAAAAGAACAGATCCGCTACCAAAGCCGAGATCACCGAGCGCGCGCTTGAAATGCTGAAGCTCCTCGGCATCTCGGAGCTCAAAGACAAATACCCCGCAGAGCTCTCGGGCGGTCAGCAGCAGAGGGTCGCCATTGCAAGAACTCTTATCCATAACCCATCAATAATGCTCTTCGACGAGCCTATGTCCGCTCTCGACGTTGATACGCGTCTTCAGCTTCGCGACGTTATAAAGGACATTCAGCAAAAATTCGGTACGACGATGATATATATCACTCACGATCAGGAAGAGGCTTTTGCCCTGTCGGATCGCATTATGGTGATGGATAAAGCCCGCATAGTTCAGCTCGGCACTCCCGAGGAGATAGTCAAGAGCCCCGCAAACGCATACGTTGAGAGCTTCGTAGTGGCAAATCTTAACAAGAAGATCTCCTCGCTCTCAAAATACGCGTCCCTGACCTCCTGTGCAGAATAACGCGCGAAAGGAACCGTATCTATGATGAAACGTAATTCTCGCGCGGCGGCAGGCTTCAGCATCCCCGTCAAGATAGCGGTGGCGCTTATCCTCTTTCTTCTCGTTATCCTGCCTATTATCAGAATGTTCTCGGGCATGCGCGCATCGGATTTTCAAACCGTATTCGCCTCCCCGCTCTTCCCCGACGCACTGAAAAACTCGGTAGTGCTCTCGTTGATCGCAACCCTTATAAGCGTTATTGTAGCTTATATCCTTGCGATATGCACTGTGAGGGTGAATATCCCTGGAAAAAGGATCTTTAACCTTCTTCTGACACTGCCTATGCTCATTCCGTCTATCTCGCACGGCATCGGTCTTACAACTCTTTTCGGTAACAACGGCTTTTTCACTCAGCTCTTCGGCACTCCGTCTATCTACGGTCCGGTCGGAATAGTTGCAGGCTCGGTAATGTACTCCTTCCCCGTTGCCTACGTGATGCTCTCCGACGTGCTGAAATATGAGGATACCTCTGTATACGATGCCGCTGATATCCTCGGGATCGGAAGGGTGCACCAATTTTTCAGCATTTCACTTCCATATATGAAAAAAGCACTGATCGCTACCGCCTTCAGTACCTTTTCACTTATTGTAACCGACTACGGTGTGCCTGTTCTCATCGGAGGACAGACCTACACGCTCTCGTCCCTTATGTACACCGAGATCGCCGCGGCAACGGGCGGAAGCTTCGGTAAGAGCACGGTATACGCGCTCCTTCTGCTCATACCCGCCGTCGTTGCTTTTATTACCGACCTTTTCAACAAGGAAAAGGGTAGCTCTACATTCGTAAAAAAACAGGACAAACGAAAAAAAGCTCTTCCTGCTCGCATTGCGGCATTTTGCGTGTGCGCGGCTGTCTCGCTTGTTGCGATATTGCCGATCGCATCGTTCGCGGTGCAGGCGTTCGTGGTCTCATATCCCCGAGATATGACCTTTACCGCGGCTCAGCTCGACAATTTTATCAGGCAAAGAGGATTTGAATATCTCACAAATTCCCTTCTTATCGCCCTTGCGACCGCCGCTTTGGGCACTGTGCTTTCATACACGGTCGCATATCTGACCGCAAGGATGCGCTCGGGACTCTCCCGCCTTATTCACCTTCTGGCACTTACCTTTATGGCGGTTCCCGGTCTCGTGCTCGGTCTCTCCTACGCTATGACGTTTAAGGAGACCTTTATATACGGAACAGTTGCCATTATGATAATGGCAAACGTTGCCCACTTCCTCTCCTCGCCATATCTTATGATGTACAATTCCTTTGGAAAAATGAACCGTGATCTTGAGGCAGTTGGGTCAACTCTCGGAGTAGGCAGACTTAATATGATAAAGGACGTCTTTATTCCGCAGAGCATCTCTACAGTGCTCGAGATGTTCTCATATCTGTTTGTAAACGCTATGATGACGATCTCCGCGGTATCATTCCTGGCAACCACCACGACAAGACCCGTATCACTCATGATCTCTCAGTTCAAGGACAGCGTTGGCGGAATGGAGCTTGCCGCAATGGTATCTTTGGCGATACTTCTCTCAAATATCACCCTGAAGGCTATTCTGGGCATCATTCGTATGATAATACGCGCAACTAAAAAGAGCAGAAAGGAAAATTACCATGACTCTCTCAAAAAAGCAATTTGATCTTTTAGTATATCTTGAAGCAAATAGAGCTCCCGCATCTCAAAGAGAGATAGCCTCCGATACCTCTCTTTCTCTCGGTTCTGTCAATAAGATGCTCACAGAGTTCTCCGAGCTCGGACTTGTAAAGGACGGAGTTATAACCGACAAGGGTATTGAGGCTCTCGAGCCATACCGCGTCAAGCGTGCGGTGTTTATGGCGGCAGGCTTTGGCTCAAGACTCGTTCCCATCACGCTCAACACCCCAAAGCCCTTGGTTCGTGTCAAGGGTAAGCGCATTATCGACTCTTTGCTCGACGCGGTCGTGGCGGTGGGCATTGAAGAGATATATCTTGTGCGCGGATATCTTTCAGAACAGTTCGATCAGCTTCTTTTGAAATATCCTACTATACGTTTTATTGAAAACGACGTGTATAATGAGACCAACAATATCTCCTCGGCTTACGCGGCACGTCATTTGATCTCGGGAAGCTACGTGTTTGAATCCGACATCCTGCTCTATAACCCCGCGCTTATCACAAAGTACCAGTATTCAAGCAACTACCTTGGTGTTCCTACTTCGGTTACTGAGGACTGGTGCTTCAAGGTTGGCAGTACGGGATACATCAAGAGTCTTGACATTGGCGGTGTTGATTGCTACCACATGTACGGCATCTCGTATTGGGACGACAAGGACGGCGCAACTCTTGAACGTGACCTCGATGCCGTATATAACAACATTCCGGGCGGAAAGCAACGCTATTGGGATCAGGTAGCCTTTGATTACTTCCCCGAGCATTACAAGATCTCGGTTCGCCCCTGCACGTTTGACGACATCGTTGAGATCGACACCTTCAACGAGCTCAAGCAAATAGATCCGAATTATGCTATGTAAATAAATCAAAAAGACAGAGCTCACGGCTCTGTCTTTCTGATTTATTTCGCCTGTGTTTCACAGTATATGCAACGGTATATCTGCTTGTCGGCATCGGTGAGCTTGAACACGTGGGGGAGCTCCTGCTCTGTCGACGTTATGCAACGCGCGTGCTCACAGACAAGATCGTAACGGAAAAATTCTCCGCCTGGCTCCTCTGTTTTGCTGTCCTTCTCCGCGAGAAGCTTGAGGATAAGCGCCATTCTCATATATTTGCCGTTAAGCACCTGCTTGAAGTAGCAAGCGCGCGGGTCGGAATCTATCGCGACCGCTATCTCGTTGACTCTGGGCAGGGGGTGAAGGATAGAAAGATCGCTCTTCGCTCCCTCAAGCTTATCGGGTGTGAGGATATAGCTATCCTTGAGGCGAAGATACTCCTCCTCGCTTGCAAATCTTTCTCTCTGCACTCTCGTCATATAGAGGACGTCGAGAGAGGGCATTGCTCCGACAAGATCGACTGTCTCCTCAAACTCTATTCCCTTTTTCAAGAGAAATTCCTCTTTGACGTAGCTCGGGAGCTTGAGCTCCTCGGGAGAGATGAGCACGACCTTGATACCTGTGTATCTCGAAAGCGCGCTGATGAGCGAATGGACGGTTCTGCCGAACTTGAGGTCTCCGCAAAAGCCGACCGTGAGGTTTTCAAATCTTCCCTTTTCTCTCCAAATGGTGAGCAGATCGGCGAGCGTCTGCGTGGGGTGATTATGTCCTCCGTCGCCCGCGTTGATAACGGGAATAGACGAATTCATCGAAGCGACGAGAGGTGCGCCCTCCTTGGGGTGTCTCATCGCGATTATATCCGCGTAGCAGGACACGGTCTTTGCCGTATCCGCAACACTCTCGCCCTTTGCCGCACTCGAAGATCCCGCGCTCGAAACGCTCAATACGTTTCCGCCAAGCTCATACATTGCCGCCTCGAAGGAGAGTCTCGTTCTTGTCGAGGGCTCGAAGAAGAGGGTCGCGAGCTTTTTGTGCTTGCACGCTTCTGCGTACTTTTGTGGGTTTTCAATTATGTCCTCGGCGACCGAGATAAGCTCAGATAGCTCGTCCGTGGACATCTGTTGTATATCGATAAGGTGTCTCATTTCGTTCTCCTGCATCAAGGATTTTTACGCTTTTGCTCCGTTTTGCGCGAGATAGTTCTTTATTCTCTCAACGTTCTCGCGGTTAGCCTCATCTTCCTCAAGGTACTCGATGATGTCGTAAACGTCTACGATCGAATATACCGGGAATCCGAACTGCTCCTCGATCTCCTGCATAGCACCCTTCTCGCTCAGTCCCTTTTCTTTTCTGTCGACCATAATGAAGGTAGCCGCAACGCGCGTACCCTCAAGGTGAGAGAGGATCTCCATCGACTCACGGATCGCTGTGCCTGCGGTGATAACGTCCTCAATAATTACTATCTCCTCGCCTGCCTGGGGTACGTAGCCTACGAACACTCCGCCCTCGCCGTGATCCTTGACTTCCTTACGGTTAAAGAAGAAAGGCAAATTGAGTCCGTTCTTTGAAAGCGCGACCGCCGCAGATACCGAGAGAGATATTCCCTTGTACGCGGGTCCGTAGAGCACGCTCTTGCGGTCTCCGAGCTTTTCCTTATAGGCTCTCGCGTAGAACTCACCGAGGGTTGCGATGTCCTCGCCCGTCTTGATCATTCCCGCATTGATGAAATAGGGGATCTTTCTGCCGCTCTTCGCGGTGAAATCACCAAACTTGAGCACTCCCGCTCTCTCTAAAAACTGTATAAATTCTCTTTTGTAGTTTTCCATTTTTCTTCTCCTTTCGCATTAGCCTTCCCCAGCGGGGAAGGGGGACCGCCGAAGGTGGTGGATGAGGAGGTCGCCATTAGGTGGTCTTCCCTTCGATCCAATCAGCCTCGTTTATCCCTGCCGCTTGCAAAATATCCCTGCAAACGAACAAAAAATTCATTCTTACGTCAAAATTGGTAAATCTCAACACCGTGTTTCCCAAATTCTCGAGATCACGGTCTCTCTTTCTGTCTGCTTCAAGATGATCTTCCTCTCGGTGCTGTATTCCGTCAATTTCTATGACCAAACGTGCGCTTGGGATGTAAAAATCAACGATATAATTACCGATATTCTTTTGCCTGTTCACGGTAACTGGCAATTTTTTCAGAAAATCGTACCAAAGGTGTTTTTCCTCAGGTGTCATATTCTTTCGAAGCTCTTGAGCATTTGACACGAGTTTTTTATTGTATTTATATTGCATTTTGTTCTCCCCGAAACAGTAGTGAAGAATTTTTATCGACCGTTCATCCTCGAAGGGGCGACCTCCTCATCCACCGCTTCGCGGTCCCCCTTCCCCGCTGGGGAAGGCTTAGTCGCAAAATTCGTTAACGCAACGTTCGTACGCCGCTACGGGATCAGCCGCCGCGGTGATGGGTCTGCCGACAACGATATAATCCGAGCCTATTCTCTTCGCCTCGGCGGGAGTCATTACTCTCTTCTGGTCGCCGATATCTCCGTCTGCAAAGCGCACACCGGGGGTAACGGTCACAAAGCCACTACCGCATCTTTCGTGTACCTTTCCTGCCTCGAGAGGCGAGCAAACTACGCCGTCAAGTCCCGCTTCCTTTGCACAGGACGAGTAGTGCATAACTACCTCTGCGATAGGCTCCTTGATGAGCAGGTCGTTCTCCATGCTCTCCTGGTCTGTCGAGGTAAGCTGTGTCACCGCGATGAGCATAGGACGTGTTCCGTCAGGTCTCGTGAGTCCCTCGATAGCCGCCTCCATCATTCTCTTTGTTCCTGCGGCATGGAGGTTGGTCATATCAACGTCAAGGCGAGAGAGCACCGCCATAGACTTCTTTACTGTGTTTGGGATATCGTGGAGCTTGAGATCGAGGAATATCTTGTGTCCTCTCTTCTTGATCTCTCGAACGATCGAGGGACCCTCTGCGTAGTAGAGCTCCATTCCGATCTTGACGAAGGGCTTTCTCTTTCCCTCAAACTTGTCAAGAAATGCAAACACCTTTTCCGCACTGTCAAAATCACACGCGATAATTACGTCTTTTCCCATTATTTTACTCCTCCTATTATACAACTTAAATTTTCAATACCGTATTTTTCCATAACGCGAGGCAGATCCTCGATGATATTTTTGCAAGCCATAGGCTCGACAAGATTTGCCGCGCCGACCTCGACCGCAGTAGCACCCGCGAGCATCATCTCTATTACGTCCTCCGCGCTCGAAACACCACCCATACCTACGACGGGGATGTTTACCGCGTGCGCGACCTGATAGACCATTCTCACAGCCACGGGGAAGATCGCGGGACCCGAAAAACCGCCCATTTTGTTGGCAATTACAGGCTTGCGAGTGCGAAGGTCTATTCTCATACCGAGAAGCGTATTGATAAGGCTGATTCCGTCCGCTCCTGCAGCCTCACACGCCTTTGCGATGCTCACGATGTCGGTGACGTTTGGTGAGAGCTTGACGATTATCGGCTTTGTCGTGACCGCCTTGACCGCCTTGACTACCTCTGCCGCGCCCTCTGCGCTCGTTCCGAATGCCATTCCGCCGCCGTGGACGTTAGGACAGCTTACGTTGACCTCTATCCAGCCCACCTGCTCGCATTTGTCGATTTTTTGGCAGGTATAGACGTACTCGTCTATCGAAAAACCCGAAACGTTAGCCATAACGGGCTTATTGAAGCACTTTTTGAGCTTTACAAGCTCCTCGGAGATGACCTTTTCAACACCGGGGTTCTGAAGGCCTACCGCGTTGATCATTCCGTTCGGTGTCTCGGCGATTCTGGGTGTAGGATTGCCGAAACGCGCGTCCTTGGTCGTTCCCTTGAAGGAGAACGTGCCGAGGATATTTATGTCATAGAGCTCCGCGAACTCATAACCGAATCCGAACGTACCCGACGCGGGGATCACGGGGTTCGAAAGCTCGATGCCGCAGAGATCAACACTCATTTTTCCCATAAGATCTCCTCCTTCTTCATAACGGGTCCTTCCTTGCAGATTCGCTTATATCCCGTGATAGTCTTGCACGAGCAGCCCATACACGCTCCAAATCCGCAGCCCATTCTCTCCTCAAAGCTGAACTGTCCCTCGGTCACGGAGGTGTTATACACGGCTTTGAGCATCGGCTCGGGGCCGCAGGTATAGAAATAGCTGTAATCGGCGTTCTTCATCACGTCTGTGACGAAGCCCTTGACACCGTACGAGCCGTCGACCGTCGTTACGGTCACGTGGGCACCGAGAGCCTTGAATTCTTCCTCGTAAAAGACCTCGTCAGCCTTGTTAAAGCCAAGCACGACAGAGACCCTCTTGCCCTCGCTTATTAGCTTTTTGCAGAGCATATACATAGGAGGCACACCGACTCCGCCGCCAAGCAGCATCGGATCTTCGCCCGAAACACTAGTGTCGTAGCCGTTGCCGAGACCCGTGAGGACGTCGAGCTTCTCACCCACGCCCATCTTTGCCATCTGCTCGGTTCCCTTGCCTACTACCTTATAGATAAGGGTAAGCTCGTCGCCAACACAGTCGCAGACCGAGATCGGACGGCGCAAAAAGAGTCCGTCAAGCTTTATGTTGACAAACTGTCCGCAATTCGTTATTTCGGTCGTGTCGCCCTCGAGCAGCATTTTATATACGTTTCCCGTCAGCGCGATATTTTCTTTTATCGTAAAAATTGATTGTTTCATTATTTATCCTTATATTAAATCACTTTGGTTGCCGGCTCAATTTTTTCGTAGGCAAGGCGCACCGGAAAAAGCAAAGCGAAGGCGTAGTTTCCTACGTCGAGCTGCTTTTGAGGAGCAACACAGCATACGGAAAAAGAGAGTCGGCAAAATAATTAAGCGTCTATAGTAGAGATAGTAAGCGTTGTCTCCTCAAGCACGTCAAGAAGAACTCTTACCGTATCGAGAGACGTGAACATCGTCACGTTGTTCTCCGTCGCGTACTTTCTGATCTCAAATCCGTCGCGCGTCACACCCGAAGAGGAAGGATCGCTCGTATTGATAACGTACGCGATATGTCCCTGGCGGATAGACTCGGGGATCTCCTCCGAGCCGTCGGATATCTTCCTCAGCACGTGGGTTCTGATGCCGTTCTCCTTTAAGAACTTCGCAGTTCCGCTCGTAGCCTCGATGTTAAAGCCGAGGTTGTAGAAGCGGCGAATGAGAGGCAATGCCTCTGCCTTGTCGCAGTCCGCGATCGTTGCGAGCACCGTGCCGTAGTTCTGCAGGTGCATGCCCGATGCCTGAAGTGCCTTATAGAGTGCTCTGTAATACTTGTCGTCGTAGCCTATCGCCTCACCCGTCGACTTCATCTCGGGGGAGAGATATGCGTCAAGTCCGCGGAGCTTATTGAAGGAGAATACAGGCACCTTAACGTACCATCTCTTCTTCTCCTCGGGGTAGAGGCAGAAGATTCCCTGCTCCTTGAGTGACTTGCCGAGGATACACTCGGTCGCGATGTCCGCAAGGCTATATCCCGTGGACTTCGAGAGGAAGGGCACGGTTCTTGACGAACGGGGATTTACCTCGATGATAAACACCTCGTCGTTCTTGTCAACGATGAACTGAATGTTGTAAAGACCCACGATTCCGATGCCGAGTCCGAGCTTCTTTGCGTACTGAAGTATGATTCCCTTTACCTTATCCGATATCGAGAAGGTGGGATATACGCTTATCGAGTCGCCCGAGTGGACTCCCGTTCTCTCAACGAGCTCCATTATGCCGGGCACGAATACGTCGTGACCGTCACATATTGCGTCTACCTCGACCTCTTTACCAATGATGTACTTATCAACAAGCACGGGCTTGTCCTCGTCTATCTCAACTGCGGTCTTTAAGTAGTGGCGGAGCTGCTCCTCGTTGGCAACTATCTGCATAGCTCTTCCTCCAAGCACGAAGGAGGGACGCACGAGCACGGGATATCCGACCTTAGCCGCCGCGGCAACACCGTCCTCTATCTTCGTAACCGCTCTTCCCTCGGGCTGAGGGATTCCCAGCTCCTTGAGAAGCTTCTCAAAGGCATCTCTGTTCTCCGCGCGGTCGATAGCGGCGCAATCCGTGCCGATTATCTTAACTCCCATGTCGTACAGGGGCTGCGCGAGGTTGATAGCGGTCTGTCCGCCAAGAGAGGCGACAACACCCTCAGGCTTTTCAAACTCGATGATGTTCATTACGTCCTCGGGTGTCAGAGGCTCAAAATAGAGCTTGTCCGCAGTTGTGTAGTCTGTCGAAACTGTCTCGGGGTTATTGTTGATGATAATAGCCTCGTAGCCGGAATTTTTAATTGTCGTTACCGCGTGAACGGTGGAGTAGTCGAACTCAACGCCCTGACCGATACGGATAGGTCCTGCACCGAGAACAACGATCTTCTTCTTGTCGGTGAGGCGGGAATCGTTCTTGCCCTGATAGGAGGAGTAGAGATATGCTATATATTTGCCCGTATGGAGGGTGTCGACCATTCTGAACACGGGGATGATGCCGTTTTCCTTACGGGTTTTGTAGACCTCGACCTCGTCGACGTCCCAATATTTTGCAATGATCTTGTCGGAGAAGCCCATTACCTTGGCAGCCTTCAGCACCTCGATGTCGCCCTTTGATCCCTTGATGGTCTGCTCCATTTTTACGATCCTCTCAAGGCACTCAAGGAACAGCTCGGTGATGGCGGTTATCTCGTGAAGCTCGGCAACGGTCATGCCAAGACGTATAAGTCTTGCAATGGCGTAAACGTTGTCGGCGTGGAAGGTTCTGATATACTCAACAAGCTCGTCCCTTCCAAGCTCGTCAAACTTCGCAAGGTAAACGTGGCAAACGCCCGTCTCAAGAGAACGGATGGACTTGAGGAAGCACTCGTCAAGGGTGGAGCCGATTCCCATTACCTCGCCCGTTGCCTTCATCTGTGTGCCGAGAACGTTGGAGGCGGAGGTGAATTTATCGAAGGGGAAGCGGGGGAATTTTGCAACGATGTAATCGAGGACGGGCTCCTTGTCTGCCGTACCGCCCGCTACGGGGATCTCGTCGAGAGTCATACCGACGGCTATCTTTGCGGTAACTCTTGCGATGGGGTAGCCCGAAGCCTTGGAGGCAAGTGCGGAGGAACGTGAAACTCGGGGGTTTAC
>JBGUSX010000079.1:0-6690 GCA_045132775.1 Eubacteriales bacterium | reverse complement strand
TGGCAGAGGTCGAAAAAGGTAGGTAGATTTTTCGTTTTTGCATTCGTCGGCGTACGGGGGTACGCCAGAGTGCAAAAACGGAAAAAGCAAGAAAGCACAAGGCATTCTCGATGAATGCCTTGTGCTTATTTCCTGCGTGTGAGTTTTTTATGTTTGTTTCTTTGTCTTTTATCCCTTGCGGTCTAACAGCTTTTTCGACAGTCTGCGGGCGGAGAACTTAGCGTTCTCCGCCCTTATTCTATTCAATTATTGTTTGTCAGTTTTCGGGCTCAATAAGACCGTAGTTGCCGTCCTTTCTCGTGTAAACGACACAAGTCTTACCCGTCACCGCATCGTTGAACACGAAGAAGGTGTGACCGATAAGGTTCATCTGCATAATAGCCTCCTCGGGTGACATCGGGGTGTATTCAAACTTCTTTGTCCTGATAATAATGCCTTTTTCCTCTGCTTCCTCAACAGGCTCAAGAGAAGCCGCCGCGATCTCGGCATCGGAGATAACGCCCTCGCGCAGCTTTTTGCGCAAACGGGTCTTATTCTTTCTTATCTGCCTTTCAATGTTGTCTATCGATTTATCAAGAGCATCCCTGAAGCTTTCGGCATCGACCTCGCTTCTGAAAAGGGTGTTTGAGGCTTTTATCGTAACTTCAAGCGTAGCGAGATTGCGTTTGTGACTGAGTGTCACGGTAGCGCTTCCTTCCTCGCCAAAATACTTGTCGAGCTTTGATAGCTTTTCAAGGATCATTGCCTTTGTGTCATCGTAAACGCTCAGCTGTCTTCCAACGATGTTTATTTTCATAGTACCTCCTTGTGCCGCCTTAGGCGGCGAAATGTATTTTAAACGATTTGCCAAAGGCAAATCATTGCGCGAAAAGTGAATTTCAAGGAAGGGTGTGCGACACTTCGCGCATCACCTCCATCCGTCGCAATAGCGACTAAATTTATTACCGCACAGGGCGGTGTGATCTATTGTAACGAAGCTCCGTGTGAGACTTCGCCGATAACAAAACAAAAAACGGAAAGCCGCAAATAGCCGCTTAAATGATAGATCACCTAAGCTCGTTGCGCGCATCCCGCCCTTCTTATGAAATTTTCGGACTCTTTCCCGGTTCCTGTATATATATTTTAGCATTTTTATTCATTAAATTGATTACCAAACAATTAACATTGTGCAAATATTATGAAAATATCCGTTATTTTTCGATTTTTTTGTCTATTTTTATTCCAATCGGGTAAAAACTCAACCGAAAATTTAACAACGCACATTCAATGATCAAATTGTGAGAAATCAACAAGCAAATCTTTTATTTCAAAAGAAAAATTGACACTAAAAATGTTAAGTAATCAACGCAAAGCTATTGACAATATTATAACAATCTGTTATAATAACTGTGTATGAGAATTTTTTGTCGCAATTTATCTTTTTAGAAAAAGGAGTGATAAAAATGGGCTTTTTACAAGGAAAAACTCTTCTGCTTACGGGCGGCGGACGCGCTGTGCTTTCTGACGGCTCGGCAGGCTCGATAGGCTACGGAATAGCAACCGCTTACGCAAAAGAGGGAGCTAATATCGTGATCACGGGACGTAACGAAAAAAAGCTTCTCGACGCGAAGGAAGAGCTTGAAAGACTCTACGGAATCAAGGTCCTTCCCGTTAAGGCAGATATATCTGCAGGTCAGGATAACGCAAAAATTGCCAAAGAGGTAGTCGAACGTGCGATCGCAGAGTTCGGACACATCGACGTGCTCATAAACAACGCGCAGGCTTCTGCGTCGGGTGTAAGTATAGCGGACCACACGACAGAGCAGTTCGACCTCGCGCTCTATTCGGGACTCTATGCCACGTTCCATTATATGCAGGCTTGCTACCCTTATCTCAAGGAGACAAAGGGAAGCGTAATAAACTTCGCCTCGGGCGCAGGACTTTTCGGAAACTACGGTCAGTGTGCATACGCGGCGGCGAAAGAGGGAATACGCGGACTTACAAGAGTAGCGGCGACAGAGTGGAGCCGTGACGGAATAAACGTCAACGTCGTCTGTCCTCTTGCATGGACAGCACAGCTTGAGGGATTCAAGAATGCGTACCCCGAAGCGTTCGAAAAGAACGTGCATACTCCCCCCATGGGATACTTCGGCGACCCCGAGAATGATATCGGCAGAGCATGCGTACAGCTTGCAAACCCCGATTTCAAATATATGACCGGAGAGACGATAACTCTTGAAGGCGGCCTCGGACTCCGTCCATAATAAAGCCTTCTCCAGCGGAGAACAACTCGGGCGAGCCCTCGTAGCACCTTTTGCAAGCAAAACGCGCTTTATGGGGACCACGCTTCGTGGCGGATGAGGAGGACATTTTTTAATTCCACTGTCCAATTTAACTTTGTAAAATAATATTAAGGAGGGCTCTAAAATGGCTCATTTAAATGAAGCAGCTGTTGCAAAGATCACAGCGATATGCGACAGATATGCCGATGAAAAAACACCTCTTATGATGATCCTCAGTGACATTCAGAAGGAATACGGCTATATTCCGCTTGAAGTCCAGGAGCTTGTAAGCAAGAAGACCGGAATCAGCGTTTCCGAGATCTACGGTGTTGTAACATTCTACTCATTCTTCTCACTCAAGCCGAAGGGCAAATACGTCGTAGGCGTATGCCTCGGTACTGCTTGCTACGTTAAGGGAGCACAGCAGGTTATCGATAAGTTCTCCGAGCTTCTGGGCGTTGCACCCGGAGAGACCACCGAGGACGGTATGTTCACCCTCGACGCACTCCGTTGCATCGGTGCGTGCGGTATCGCACCCGCAGTATCCATCAACGGCAAGGTATATCCTAAGGTTGAGGTATCCGGAATTGCAAAGATCATCGAAGATCTTCGCAACCAGGCTTAATGAAGGAGGACAGAGAACATGATTAAGAATTTTGAAGAGCTTGCCCAGCTGCAGGCAGTATGCACTGCTACTATGAGCGATAAGTTCAGCGGCAAGGGAGAAAAGAGAGCAATAGTTCTTTGCGGCGGTACAGGATGCCTTTCCTCCAACTCCGCAGAGATCAAGGAGAAGATCGACGCGCTTCTCGTAGAAAAGGGACTTACAGAGAGAGTTTCCTGCAATATCGTAGGATGCTTCGGCTTCTGCTCGCAGGGTCCTTTCGTAAAGATCTACCCCGAGGATACTCTTTACCGTCTCGTTAAGATCGAGGACGTTGAGGAGATCATCGAAAAGGATATCATCGGCGGAGAGGTAGTTGAGAGACTTCTCTACGTTGATCCCGCAACAAAAGAAAAGGTTGCTCGTCAGGATGACATAAACTTCTACAAGAAGCAGAAGAGAATCGCTCTCCACGGCTGTGGCGTTATCAACCCCGAGGACGCTCACGAGGCACTCGGTGCAGGCGCGTTTGCAGGTCTTGCAAAAGCACTCAAGATGGAGAGAGCTGACGTTATCAAGGAAGTTCTCGATTCCGGACTCCGCGGACGCGGAGGCGGCGGATTCCCCACAGGTAGAAAGTGGCAGTTCGCATTTGCTCAGCCCGACGGTGAAAAGTACGTCGTATGTAACGGCGATGAGGGCGACCCCGGAGCATTCATGGACCGTTCCATTCTCGAGGGTAACCCCTTGGCAGTAATCGAGGGTATGGCTATCGCAGGCTACGCTATCGGTGCTCAGAACGGTTACTTCTACGTTCGTGCAGAGTATCCTATCGCAGTTGCACGTCTCCAGAAGGCGATCGACCAGGCTACAGAGCTCGGACTTCTCGGCGACAACATTCTCGGAACAAACTTCAGCTTCCGCGCACACATCCGTCTTGGAGCAGGTGCGTTCGTATGCGGTGAGGAGACCGCGCTTCTTAACTCCATCGAGGGTCAGAGAGGTATGCCTCGCCCCCGTCCTCCTTTCCCTGCAGTAAAGGGACTTTGGGGATGCCCCACTATCGTTAACAACGTTGAGACACTCGCTTGCGTTCCTTACATACTCCGCAACGGTGCAGAGAGCATCTCCTGCATGGGTACGGAAAAGAGCAAGGGAACCAAGGTATTCGCTCTCGGCGGTAAGGTAAACAACGTTGGTCTCGTTGAGGTTCCTATGGGAACAACTCTCCGCGAGCTCATCTATGACATCGGCGGCGGAATCCCCGGTGGCAAGAAGTTCAAGGCGATCCAGACCGGTGGTCCTTCGGGCGGATGCTTGACAGAGAAGGATCTCGATACCCCCATCGACTTCGATAACCTCGTAGCTAAGGGCTCCATGATGGGCTCGGGCGGTGCCGTTGTTATGGACGAGGACAACTGTATGGTCGACGTTGCAAAGTTCTATATGGAATTCACCTGTGATGAGTCCTGCGGTAAGTGCACACCCTGCCGTATCGGTACAAAGAGACTCCACGAGTACCTCGTAAAGATCTGCGACGGTAAGGCTACAATGCAGGATCTCGAGGATATGGAGGCACTTGCACAGTCCATCCAGGCAGGCTCGCTCTGCGCACTCGGACAGACTGCAGCTAACCCCATTCTCTCTACACTCAAGTCCTTCAGAGATGAGTATGTAGCTCACGTAGTTGACAAGAAGTGTCCCGCAAAGGTATGTAAGAACCTTATGTCTTACGTAATCGAGAAGGACAGCTGTTGGGGCTGCGGACTCTGTGCAAGACAGTGTCCCGTTGACGCTATCAGCGTTACCGACTACACCGCTCCCGGCAAGAAGAAGCCCGCATACTCCATCGACGCAAATAAGTGTGTTAAGTGCGGTCTTTGCATGTCTTCTTGTAAGTTCAAGGCAATCGTAAAGAAATAAGGGGGATTTGAAAAATGGCATTAGTAAACATTAAAATAGAGGGTGTTCCTTATCAGGTTGAAGAGGGACTTACCATACTCGAGGCTGCAAAGAAGTGCGGATACGAGATCCCCACACTTTGCGCATTCAACCACGGCGAGTGCAACAAGGGCTCCTGCCGCGTATGTCTTGTTGAGGCAACAGGCGCAAGAGGACTTGTAGCATCCTGCGTATATCCCATTAACGAGGGTATGGAGATCACCATCTCCTCTCCCAAGGCAGTAGCGGCAAGGAGAGCTTCCGTTGAGCTTCTTCTCTCCAACCACTCCATGCTCTGCCAGACATGTGACAAGAACGAGAAGTGCGAGCTTCTTCACGTTGCACGTCTCACAGGCGCTCGTGATAACATGTTCAAGGGCACAAAGACTGCAGTAACAGTCGATATGATCAGCCCCTCCATCGTCAGAGACACATCCAAGTGTGTTCTCTGCGGCCGTTGCGTAGCAAGATGCTCGAACGCTCACGGAAACGGTGTTATCGGCTTCCAGAACAGAGGCTTTAAGACAATCATCGGCCCTGCAGAGAACAGAAGCTTTACCGAATCTCCCTGTATCCTCTGCGGACAGTGTGTAAACGTATGTCCCACAGGCGCTCTTATGGAAAAGAGCGAGATCGAGAAGGTCGACGCTGCTATGAAGGCAGGCAAGTACGTTGTAGTACAGACCGCTCCCGCAGTAAGAGCAGCTCTCGGTGAGGAGTTCGGCATGAAGATCGGTACACCCGTTACCGGTAAGATGGTCGCAGCTCTCAAGAGACTCGGCTTCAAGAAGGTATTTGATACCAACTACGCAGCTGACCTTACAATTATGGAAGAGGCTACAGAGCTTCTCGGCAGGATCAAGAACGGCGGAGCACTTCCTATGATCACATCCTGCTCGCCCGGTTGGGTCAACTATGCAGAGATCTACTACGGCGATTGCCTCGATCACGTATCCTCCTGCAAGTCTCCTCACGAGATGATGGGTGCTATTCTCAAGCACTACTATGCAGCTAAGATCGGCGTTGCTGCTGAAGATATGTACGTTGTTTCCATCATGCCTTGTACCGCAAAGAAGTACGAGAAGGAAAGAGACGCACTCAAGACAAACGGTCTTGCAGACGTTGACGCAGTTCTCACAACAAGAGAGCTCGGTAAGCTCATCAAGAGAAGCGGAATCAACTTCACAAAGCTTCCCGACGAGGAGTTCGACAACGACATTATCGGTGAGTACACCGGTGCAGGCGTTATCTTCGGAGTTACCGGAGGCGTTATGGAGGCGGCTCTCAGAACCGCTCACTACGTTCTCACAGGTAAGGAGCACGAGGCAGTTAAGTTCGAGGCAGTACGTGGATTTGACGGCATCAAGGAAGCAAGCCTTGACCTTAACGGTATGACCGTTAACGTAGCTATCGCTCACGGTATGAAAAACGCAAAGGTTCTCCTCGACGAGATCCGCGCAGGTACATCCAAGTACCACTTCATCGAGATCATGGGATGTCCCGGCGGTTGTATCAACGGCGGCGGTCAGCCCTACGTAAGAGAGTGCTTCCTTCCCAACGAGGACGCAGATATCATGGATACCTACAAGGAAAAGAGAGCACAGGCGCTCTATAGCGAGGATGAAAGACAGGTTCTCCGCCAGTCTCATAACAATCCTCAGATCAAGGCACTCTACGACGAGTTCCTCGGCGAGCCCAACTCTCATAAGGCACACGAGCTTCTCCATACACACTATGGCGCTCGCGTACCCTTCGTTGAGAAATAATATCATATAAGTAAGTCAAAAAGGGAAGCCACTCGGTTTCCCTTTTTTGACGCATTTACAAATTGCAATTTATCGAACGGTCTACAATGTAGGGCGGGGGCTTGCTCCCGCCGTGAAA
>JBGUSX010000078.1:0-7938 GCA_045132775.1 Eubacteriales bacterium | reverse complement strand
AATCCTTGTGCCACAATACAAAATCCACAATATTCCCGTGTAGCACACCCCGATGGCGACCTCCTCATCCACCACTTCGTGGTCCCCCGTAAAGCGCGTTTTGCTTGCAAAAGGTGCTACGAGGGCTCGCCCGAGTTGTTCTCCGCTGGAGAAGGCTATTCGCTAAATTGCAATTTATCTTACATCAAATCATATTGCCCGACTTGATTTTCATAAACTCCAATAAATGATAACACGGAGGCAACTATGAAAAAAATAACGCTGTTTTTTTGTCTTTTGCTCGTCATATTAACTCTCCCCTCCTGTGCCGAGCGTGAAAGACCATCCTGCCGCGAGATACTCGGCGAAATAATGCTCTCCGAGGTCGGTCTGCCTGCGGGAAAGGTATATTCAATGCTCGCAGAGGTGGGCGACGAGGAGCATCTGTCCGACACGCTGACCGCAAGGCTTTTCGGTGAGGGCTCAACTCCGCCCGTATCTCGCGGCTGGCTCGACCTCGCGCTCTTCCTCCCCTCTTCCTCTCACCCTTGCGAATTTGCGGTTATTCTCTGCGACAGCGAGGACACCGCAACCGATACCGCGCGACTCCTCTGCCGCCGTCTCGACTCGATCCGCACCGCAAAGGGCGATGGCGGTTTTTCATCTCTCCTTGATAACGCATCCGTTACGGTGATAGGCAATTATGCCCTGCTCATCATCTCCTCAGACACGCCAAACGCAATGAGGACCGCATCGAAAATAATACGCTAAATTCCCCAGTTTTATTGACATACTCCGTATTTTGTGTTATACTTTACCTATCAAAAACCACATCGGAGGAAAATATGAGCTGGAAAGATAAATACCTCAAGGCAGTCACCTTCAGCTACGACGACGGAGTGACTCAGGACATAAGAATGATCAACCTCTTGAACAAGTACGGTCTGAAAGCGACCTTCAACCTCAACTCCGAGCTTCTCGGAAAGCCCGGAATTCTCTCGTATGGCGGTGTGCCCGCATCACACTACAAGGTCGTACCCGAGGATGTAAAAAGAATATACGAGGGGCACGAGGTAGCCGTTCATACCCTCACGCACCCCCGTCTGCCCGAGCTTGACGACGCGGAGGTCATCCGCCAGGTCGAGACCGACAGACAAAACCTCTCCGCGCTCGTCGGCTACGAGGTAATCGGTATGGCTTACCCCTGCGGAGGTGTTAACAACGACGACAGAGTTGCAGCGCTCATCCGAGAGAACACGGGTGTAAAGTACGCGCGCACGATCACAAGCGTTGACAGCTTCGATCTTCAGGACAATCTCTACCGCTTCAACCCCAACGTTCACGACGTTTTCGAGGGTGATCGACTTATGGAGCTGGGTCGCCGCTTTGTCGAGTCAAAGCCCGACAAGCCGCAGATCCTCTACGTTTGGGGACACTCTTACGAGATGGACTTCAAGGAGGACAACTGGGCAAAGCTCGAGGAATTCTTTAAGCTCGTTGCAGGCAGAGACGACGTTTTCTACGGTACAAACCGCGAGGTATTGCTTGGATAGAATAATTACAAAAAACGCACTCTTTTTCGAAAGGGTGCGTTTCAAATTTTGATTTGGCGAACGGTCGTAAATAGCCTTCTCCAGCGGAGAAGGGGGACCGCGCTAGCGGTGGATGAGGAGGTCGCCATTAGGATGTGCGCCACTGTTGTATCGTGGATTTTGTTTTGTGGCACAAGGTTTCTTTTGCAACGAAACAAGGTAATCAGAGGACGTGAAGCCCTTGGAAAGGCGACCTCCTCATCCACCACTTCGTGGTCCCCCTTCCCCGCTGGGGAAGGCTTAACTCCCCGCTAAAATGCAATTTATATCATCGTTCCTATCCAATAGATCACCCCGTACACCGCGCCTGCGAGCGTGCCGTAGAGCAACACGGGTCCTGCGACGGTAAATATCTTTGCTCCGACACCGAGGACAAATCCCTCCGCCTTTGAATCTATCGCAGGCGACACGACGGAATTTGCAAATCCCGTAATGGGCACAAGAGTGCCGCCTCCTGCCCTCTTTGCGATCTTTTCGAAAAGCCCGAGTCCCGAAAGAAGAGCCGCCAGAAAGATAAGTGTCACCGAGCAGAGCGTTCCCGCATCCTTTTGCGGCATTCCGAGCACGTCACGGTACAAAAGGAGCAATCCCTGCCCCGCCGTACATATCACACCCCCGATGCAAAACGCCCAGATGCAGTTTTTGACCGTCGGCGATGCGGGAGCGTGCGCATCCACGTATTTTTTATAGGTCTTTTTTTCGATATTCATAAAGAAAAACCTCACTCTCTTTTTTCTTATTTTGCCCCGAATACGCAAAATAACAATTTAGTATCATTGCAATACTGCGAAAAATTTTTCCGCGTTTAGCAAAAAATCCCCCGCATCCTTGACAAAAACGTGAAAAAATAATATAATGAGTATAGAGAAACAAAAAAGGAAGGTCTTATTTATGTCAAAATGGGATGATTTCAAAAAAAGCGTTGGCATAATCGCCGACAGAACAGTTGCCAAAACCCGCGAGCTCACAGACACCGCGTCGCTCAAAATAAAGATCGCATCAAAGGAAGCTGACAGAGATACCGAATACAAGGTGCTTGGAAAGCTTGCTTACGCAAAGCTCAAAAAGCTTGCCCTCTCCGACTCGGGATCGGTGACCGAGCGCATCTCCGAGACTATCGAGAGGATCGACAAGCTCAATGCCGAGATCTCCGCGCTCAAGGCAGAGGAAAAGGCAAGACAGGCGGCAAAAGAGGCTGAAAAAGCCGCAAAAGCCGCAGAGCGCGAAAAGGAAGAAGACGAAAAAGCCGAAGAAGACGACGGCGAGATAGTAATGGAGCAGTTCAACCGCGCAAGAAAAGAGGCGGATCGCGAATATGAATCCGCAAAGGAAAAGGCGAAAGAAGCCAAGAGTGCCGCACAAGACGCAAAGGCACCCTGCGATACTGATGCGGTCGAGGAAGAGATCGCAGAACCGTCAGAGGTTGAAAACTCCTCTGTACAATCGGACGAATAATCAGATGCCACCGCTCTCCGCAGCTTTCGTTGCGGAGAGCGAAAAGTCATTTTTGCAATTAAAAGTTGACGAAAATCACAGAAAACACCGTTTTGGATACGTGAAATAACGTATTCTCTTTATTTTTTTGTCTTTTTGACTTTACATTGCAACCTGTAGTTGCAAAAATATCAAGGCAAAGTTGCTTGTAAACGCCTGCGCGGTCTGTTATAATTGATATGTATTGTGAAAACAATAGTATAAACGCATAAGGAGATTTTTACCATGACTATAGGTCAGAAGATCGTACAACTCAGAACAGCGGCAGATATATCACAGGAACAGCTCTCCGAGACTCTCGGGGTATCAAGACAGTCGGTTTCAAAGTGGGAGACGGATCAGGCTCTTCCCCAGATCGACAAGGTGCTCCAGATCGCCGAGCTCTTCAACATTTCAACCGACGAGCTTCTTCGCGACAAGCTCGAAATAAAGGACAGATCACACAAAGCTCACAATAAGTATTTCGGAACAGACGGCTTCCGCGGCGAAGCTAACGTAAACCTTACCTCCGTTCAGGCATACAAGGTCGGACGCTTCCTCGGCTGGTACTACTCCTCCAAGCTCTCGGGCTGCACAAAGGCAGGCTACCGCCCAAGGATCGTTATCGGTAAGGACACTCGCCGCTCAAGCTATATGCTTGAGTATTCGATCGCGGCAGGTATAACCGCATCGGGTGCCGACGCATTTATGCTCCACGTAACGACCACCCCCAGCGTTTCCTACGTTACACGTATGGACGAGTTCGATTGCGGTATCATGATCACCGCGTCGCACAATCCCTTCTACGACAACGGAATCAAGGTCATCAACTCCCACGGTGAAAAGCTCGACGATGCGACCACCGCATACATCGAGGCATACCTTGACGGCGACCTCGCCGCTATCGGTGTTGCGGGTGACGATCTTCCCTTCGCCCAGAAGTCCAAGATCGGTTGCATCCACGACTACGTTTCGGGAAGAAACCGTTATATCGGATATCTCATCTCGGTCGCATCGAATTCCTACAAGAAGCTCAAGATCGGTCTTGACTGTGCAAACGGTGCTTCCTGGAATATCGCGAACGCAGTATTCTCCGCTCTCGGAGCGCAGACCTACGTTGTAGGTAACGAGCCCGACGGACTTAACGTAAACGAGGGTTGCGGATCGACTCATATCGAAAATCTCCAGAAGCTAGTAAAAGAACAGCACCTTGACCTTGGATTTGCGTTCGACGGTGATGCGGACAGATGTATCGCGGTCGATGAAAACGGCAAGGTAGTTGACGGCGACGCTATCATCTACATTCTCGGAAAGAGACTCGAGAGCCGCGGAATGCTCAAGGATAACACGGTCGTTGCAACGGTCATGTCGAACAGCGGATTTGTCGCAAGCCTTGAAAAGATAGGCATCAAGTGCGAGCAGACCGCAGTAGGCGACCGCTTTGTCTACGAGTGCATGCAGAATAACAACTACGCGATCGGCGGCGAGCAGTCGGGACACATCATAATGAAAAAGTACGCGACCACGGGCGACGGAATCCTGACTGCTATCATGGTAGCCGAGGAGATATGCGACTCCAAGTCAACGCTTTCCAAGCTTGCAGAGCCCGTAATGCTCTATCCCCAGTACACAAAGAATATCCGCGTAAAGAACAAGGCGGCAGTTCTTGCGGATAAGAACGTTCTTGAGGCAAAAGAAAAGGTAGAGGCACTTATCAACAAAAACGGACGCGCTCTTCTCCGCCAGAGCGGAACGGAGCCTGTTATCCGCGTAATGATCGAAAGCGTTAGCGAAGAAAAATGCGTTGAATACGCGAATATCATCGCCGACGCTATCGTCGCAGGCGGACACACCGCAGAATAAAAACGACAGAAAAATACCGCTCGCCCAGCGAGCGGTATTTTGTTTCTGCATATAAATTGCAATTTAGCGAATAGCCTTCTCCAGCGGAGAAGGGGGACCACGAAGTGGTGGATGAGGAGGTCGCCATCAGGGTGTGCTACACGGGAATATTGTGGATTTGGTATTGTGGCACAAGGATTCCTTTGCAACGAAACAAGGTATTCAAAGGACGTGAAGCCCTTGAAAAAGCGACCTCCTCATCCTTCATTCAGCTGTGGTTTTTACCAACAATTTGGAAACTGCCATCAGCGCAATAAATCACGGAATTCAAACGCACTCTATCGGTGGTGGTTCCATTAACGGGTCGGTTTCACTTGGGGGACCTGCGACATATAAATCTCTTTTGGAGATAAGCGTGGATATTATGTTTTTCTCTTCTCAATCGTTGAGCATTGACGGTGTGATAACAGATTCAACAGAAGAAGAAAACTATGTGCGGAGCGTAATGCTTGAACGCGCGAATAAGTCTGTGTTTTTATGCGACAGTACGAAATTCAATACGAAGTCACTGTATACTTTAACTTCGCTTGATTGTATTGATTACGTTGTATTTGACAAAGATTTTGATGAGCTTATAGCCAAAGCAAGACTATTGTAATAAAAAACACATAATCCGGACAAAAAAATGTTGTCCCTATTATAACTCACTCGTGAAGTGTGTTCAAATAGGGACAACTTTTTTCATATATTTTCCTGTATTTCCGTTTTACGACGCCCTCGCCATCGGCATTTGTGCCGCGTTGAGCATATTTTCGATAAAAATACCGTATCCCACCGTCGGGTCGTTGATCATCACGTGCGTCACAGCCCCCACAAGCTTGCCGTCCTGGAGAACGGGGCTGCCGCTCATTCCCTGCACTATTCCGCCCGTCTTTTCGATAAGCGCATCGTCCTTGACCTTGATAACAAAGCATTTCGACCCCTCCGCACTCCTGTTGACCGCCGAGATCTCTATCTTATATCTTGCCCTCGCGCCGTCGGGCAGGGTGCAAACTATCTCCGCATCTCCCTCGTGAATCCCGTCGCGCGTGCCGATCTTAACCTTCTCGGAGCAACCCTCGGGCAAGACCGAAAAGTGCCCGAAAACTCCGCAATCGGTGTTCGTGTAGAGCTCGCCGATGCACTCGGTGCAAAAATGCCCCTTGAGCTCACCGGGTGCGCCCGACACACCCTTTTTGACCGCGTACACGTTGACTCCCATCACGTCGCCGCGGCTCATCTTGATAAGCTCGCCCGTCTCCCCGTCGCAGATGCCGTGACCGAGACCGCCAAAGCTGTGCTCCTCGGGCAAAATATAGGTCACCGTGCCTATTCCCGCGCCGCTGTCCTTGACCCACATTCCCGTCTTGTACCTCGACTCCGAGGCAGAATATACCGGTGTCAGCCCGACCGTCGTCTCCTTCTCGCCTCTCCGATAGGTTATCCTCATCTCCCTGCCGCCCGAAGCCTCGACTCTGCTTGTCAACTCCGTCGCACTCTTTATCTCCTCGCCGTCCACCTTCAAAATAACGTCCTTGGCGCGCAACCCCGCAAGATAGGCGGGATTTTGCGTTTTTGTAAGTCCGTCAATGTCGGAAAAGCCGATCACCGTCACGCCGTCGGTCGAGAATTTAAGTCCAAACGGCATACCGCCAAGATAGACCTCGTCGCGAGAATAATCCCGCTTGTTCCCTGTTGCCGAAACCGATACAGCCGAAATTGCAGACAGCGTAAAGATCAACGCAAGGCAGACAGATAAAAGGAAGAGAAATCTCCTCATCCCCGTTTTTTTATTATCCTTGAACATATCCATACTTCCTATTTTTATTTGCGCCGCTCACCGCGCACTATTATTTTCGACCGCAAAGCTCCGGTCAATGTCAAGCAATAAATGAAATAGAGTTGACATTTTGTATTTTTGTGATAAAATTAGTATTGACGGAAACAATAAAAAAACACACGAAATTTTTGAAAGGCAACTACCTTTTTATGACCATACAGGACAATTTTTCCACATTTGAGATATCCCGAGCCGACACTTTACGCTTTCGCTCGATCGTCATCGAGCTTATGACCGAGGCGGCAAAGATAGGCGACGCTGACGAGGAATACGGCGGCATCGGTACTCTATCAGAGAAGCAGATGCACGCGGCGATAAAACGATTCATCTGCCCCGACGAGTCCTGCCACGAAATACCGCTCGATAACGGTGAGCGCGCAGGCGAGACAGACGAGAGCGGCAACAAGATAAAAAGAAGAAAATTCGTCGCGGATATACTCAAAAACGGCAACGTTTACGAGATACAGACAGGCGCACTTCCGCCGCTAAGCGAAAAGATCAAATGGATACTTGAAAACACGAGCCACACGGTCACGGTCATCCACCCGATAGCCGAGACCAAGTGGGTCAACGTGCTTGATAAAAACAACGACCTTGAAAGACGTTACCGCTCTTCCTTGAAGGGCAAGCTCAACGATATCGCGCCCGAGCTCTACGCGTTCAAGGACGTAGTCGAGTCCCCGCGCTTCTCGCTCGTCATTCTCTTTATGGAGGCTGAACAGTACATTAAAGCCGCAACGAAAAAGGGACGCTCGCGCCAAAAATACAAGAAATACGAGCTCATACCCGTAAATCTTTTGCGCGCGCAGGTTTTCAGATCACTTGATGACTACAAAATATTCATTCCCGACACCCTCGAGGGCGAATTTACGGTAAAGGAATTCTCCGCAAAATCAAAGATCCGCGGCAGAGACGCGTATCTCACCGTCTATTCGCTCTGTAACCTCGGACTGCTTGAAGAGTGCGGCAAGATCGGACGCGCCAAAGCGTTTAGGAAAACATATTGAATTTCAAATTTTGATTTGGCGAAGAGTTCGCCACGGCAAAACCGCTGTTGTTTTCGTCCACCTTTTCTCTAAAAGGTGGCGCCGATCCAACGCGCGTAGCGTTGGTCCCCGTCCGCAGACGGCGAAACTTCTCTTGCGGCGTTTCTTTTTTGCCAAGCTTTTTTCT
>JBGUSX010000077.1:0-6310 GCA_045132775.1 Eubacteriales bacterium | reverse complement strand
CCCCCCCCCCCCCCCCCCCCCCCCCCCCCCCCCCCCCCCCCCCTACAGCATGTAATGCCTTATACCATAAAGGTTTTATGGACGTTCATCAAGCGGGAGGGGCAAGCCCCTCCCCTACGGACGCAAAGCGTACCGTGAGGGAAATTTGCTGCCGAGGAATTCAATTTAAACAGTTCGATAAATCAAAATTTGAAAAAAGGAGTAATATTATGGGAAGAATGCTCGGAGCCTTTGACAACCCCGAGGAGCTTGACCGCCCCGATCTAAATAAGTGTCCCGACTGCGAGTGCTTTTTTGCGGGTGACTACTGCCCTCTTTGCGGAAAGCTTTGCCCCGAGGAGATGCGAGCAGGGAACAGAAAGCCGCCCAAAAAGGAAAGACACAAAAAAGGAAGAACAAACGGCAGAGTAACTTTTGTGGAATGGTATCACAGCTGGTGGTTTATCATCCTTATGCTCTTCGTAATGCCCGTCGTGGGAATCATTCTTCTTTTCACAAGTCCGCACAGAACTCTCTGGAAGGTGTTGCTCACCGTAGCGGTCGTGCTTGTAGAATTCGTCATTCCCGGACTCATTACCCTTGCGTTTTTCCTGCTGGAGATGGAGGGCGCGGCAGAGGCAGGCGGAATTATTCTGAGCCTTTTCATTTAAAAACGGCAATTCATCACGCAAAATTATATATCAAAACGAAGCTTTTGACACAAAGGCTTCGTTTTTTGTCATATTCGGTCGCTTTTTTCTAAAAGTTATTGCACAGCACTTGAAAAGTGGATCTGTTTATGATATAATTTTATATTGGATAATAATAATGGTGTATTATGCCCATTTTTAAGACAGGGGTAGCAGTATGAGAATAATTCTTGCATCAAAATCACCCAGAAGAAGAGAGATACTTGAAGGTCTCGGCTTGGAATTTGAGATTATAGTCGCAGACGCGGACGAATCGAGCGATATACGCGAGCCCTCAAGGCTTGTCGAGACACTTGCATCAAGAAAAGGACAGGCAGTGCTTGAAAAGCTCGGGGGAGAGACAAAGGACACTCTCATTATCGCGTGCGACACGCTGGTATATGCGGATGGCGAGTTTTTGGGCAAGCCGCGCGACAGGGCAGATGCCGAGAGAATGATAAGAAAGCTCTCGGGAAATTCTCACAGTGTACTGAGCGGAATTTATCTCTTCTTCGGCGGCAGAGAGGTCACCGCCGCGGCGGAGACGAAAGTGATATTCGATCCGCTCACAGACCGAGAGATAGAAGCATATCTTAATACGAGCGAGCCCTACGACAAGGCAGGCGCGTATGCTATACAGGGACGTGCGGGAGTTTATATCAAGGGGATCGACGGCGATTACTTCAACGTGGTCGGTCTGCCCGTAAACCTGCTTAAAAACACACTTAAAGAAAAATTTGGAATAGATCTTTGCGATTTAGCAAAATAATTCGGATAGGCTGAAAAATTCATGGAAAGGGGGAGGTTCAGATGCCAAAGCACGTAGGACTTGATCTTGGCACGTCGAACACAAGAATGTTCGTCAAGGGCCGTGGAATAATACTGCGTTCGCCGACCGTAGTTACGATCGACAAGGACGAGGAAACCGTTGTGGCTCTCGGAAGAGAAGCAAAGCAGATGATAGGCAAGACCCCCTCTCACATGGAGGCATACCGCCCGATAAGAAACGGCGTTATTGCGGATTTCGAGGTCACGACACTTATGCTTCGCGAATTTTTCATACAAAAAGAGGTCCTGTCGCTCTTCAACCGCCCCGTCGTGCTTGTAAGCACCCCGGAGAGCTGCACCGAGGTCGAGAGACTCGCGGTCGAGAACGCGATCTTCGCCGCGGGAGCCAAGGCGGTAGGAACGGTAAAATCCTCGATAGCGGCGGCAGTCGGCGCGGGACTTATGGTCAATAGCCCCAAGGGATGCATGATCGTTGACATCGGCGCGGGAATGACGCAGGTAGCGGTCATAAGCTCGGGAAGGATCGTAAAATCAAGAGCTATCAAGCTGGGCGGTGACAAGCTTGACGGCGCGATAATAAACGCCCTGCTTTCAAAGCGCGATCTCTTCATCGGAGAGAAGAGCGCGGAGATGATCAAGCTCAAGATAGGAACGGCAATTGCGGGGATCGACCGTGGGGAGCTTGACGTCAGCGGAAGAAACGAAAAATTGAAATGCGCGCAGTCGGTCCGTATCGGAACCGAAGAGATATATAATGCCATACATAGCGCGCTTGAAGCGATCTGCCTGACCATAACCCGAGTGCTTGAGAGCTCTCCTCCCGAGATCGCGGGAGACATCTCAAATTACGGTGTTATGCTTGTCGGCGGAGGAGCAAATATAGTCGGCATACGCGAATTGATATCAAGTAAAACGGGGCTTCGCGTAACTATCGCTAAAAATCCTATGGACTGCGAATGTCTTGGCATCGGCAGGCTGATAGAAAAGCCTTCGCTCCTGTCGGACGGCATACTGTACAAAAACAGATAATTTACATCCTTTACTCTCACGGAGGGAACAGAATTGAACGATAATCAGAACAATTTCAATAACCAAAACAGATCGAACGGGGAAAAAGAGGAGATCCGCTTTGACGAGAGGGATTTCAAAAATCCTTACTCACAGTACTATTCCGAAAGGAAGAAGGAAGAGAATTGTGGAGCAAACACAAACGGTTGCGATTGGAATCCATATACCGATGGCAATGACAACCCGTACTCGAATCATTACGAGGGAAAAAAAGAAGCTCCGTTTAATTCCGAGCTTGCCGAGGAATCAAAGCATAAAAAACACTTTTCCCGCATCGGCTTCGGCTACGCGCTCTTTTCGGTCATAACCTTAGCTGTATCATTGATAATCCAGGCACTCGTCCTGTATTTGAATCGTGACTTTTATTATTCCACGCTTTTTTTGAATATGCTGACCCCGATAGCGCTCTACGTTTTCGCGCTTCCCGTGCTACTTATCGTGATTTCGGGGTGCGACGCAAAGGTGCCGCAGAAAAGACGTATGGGCTTTGGCGAATGGATGCTTTTCCTCATCGCATCGTTCGGATTTATGTATATAGGCTCGCTGATCGGAAATACCGTAATGGAATTTCTTTCCCGGCTTGTCGGATACGATTACGGCAATGCGCTCGAGAGCATAATCGACGAGGAAAATCTCTGGGTGACCGCGATATTCACCGTGATAGTCGCGCCTATCGGAGAGGAATTTGTTTTCAGAAAGCTGATAATCGACAGAACGCAAAAGTACGGACCTCTCGTCTCCATCGGTCTTTCGGGACTTATGTTCGGACTTATGCACGGAAATTTCTATCAGTTCTTCTATTGCTTTGCCCTTGGAATTATCCTCGGATATATGTACTATACCACGGGAAAGCTCTATCTTACGATCGCGATACACGCGGCGGTCAACTTTATCGGCAGCGTGGTATCATCGCTCCTTACCCCCGTAAGCGACGCTCTTCTGGCGGTCGATCCCGAGGATCCCACTGCTATGCTTGAGATAATCACGGAGCAGCCTGTCGCTATGCTGGGATTCCTTGTGTTCACTGTTTTCGTCTATGCGGCAATGGCTTGCGCGGTAATATTCCCCTTGGCTTTCAGAAAGAAGCTTGCAAGCAGACTCTTGCCGGGTGAGATATTCATTCCGAGAAGACACGTTGCGCAAATAGTTATTCTTAACGGCGGTATCATTGCAATGCTGATCGTTTACCTGCTCGAATTCGGGCTTAATCTTTTACCAATATAAAATAAAAATGCAGAAATAACGCAAAAATTGCGTTCATCAAATAATGCGGAAGGGAGATAAAAATGAGTTCAAAAAACAAATTTTCCTTCCGCATCCTTTTTGTTCTCGGGATCTTCCTTGTCGTCTGCCTGATATTTGCAATAAGAATGGTGAACATCTGCGCCACGGCAGAGCCCGGGCAGATCAGTACGGGAACCTACGAACGCAGAGAGCCGATACAGGCGGTGCGCGGAGAGATATACGACCGAAACGGAAAAAAGCTGGTCGGAAACGTCTATACGTACGATTTTGTGCTCGATTACGACGCAATGGCGGCTACCCAGCTCCTCCGCAACTACGACATTCTCAGGATCACAAGTGCACTCGACTCTCTCGGAAGATCAGACGGGATAGGTGGCGACAGCTTCCCGTTCGAGGGGAAATACCCGAACTACAGATACACAAAGGAAGCGCTCGATAAGGATTCGGACATTTACTACCGATTGCTCAAAAGAATAGCAGAAAACGAGCTTGAGGATGACTCGGGAGTGGCGAAAAATCAGCTTACCGTCTCGCACCTGGCATCGTTTTACGAAGCCAACCCCGATAAATTTCCAAGCGAAGACGAGATCGTATCGTGGTATCTCGAAAGATACAAAATGATACCCGATAACGAAAAGGACGAGCCAATATTTACAAATCAAGAGCTTGACACCCTGATAAGAATGAGATACGATATGGAGGTCAAGGATTTTTCGATATATAACAGGTACACGGTGCTCTCGGACGTTGACGTTCAGCTGATAGCACACATAGAGGAGCTCTCAAT
Source organism: Eubacteriales bacterium (assembly GCA_045132775.1). Taxonomy (GTDB): domain Bacteria; phylum Bacillota; class Clostridia; order Oscillospirales; family CAG-272; genus SVTX01. Next base: position 1,753 of record JBGUSX010000077.1, on the reverse strand, counting down.
ACCGGGCACGGAGTTTGAAACGGTCACGGGCAGGGAATACCTCTACCCCGGGTACGCGTCACACATACTCGGTCAGCTCGGAAGCATTCCCGCGGAGCAGTGGGATGAATACAAGGCGTTGGGGTACGACATGAACGACAAGGTCGGACTTGGCGGATGTGAGCTTGCCTTTGAGGAGTATCTGCGCGGCGAGGACGGTGTAAGGGTCGTCGTCGAGGACAAGGACGGAAATATCATCGACTCATGGGTAGAGACCAAAGCAAAGGCGGGAAACGATGTATATCTGACGATAGATATCGATCTCCAGATCGCCGCAGAGGACGGGCTTGCAGAAAACGTTGCGCTGATCGGCGACGCGCGCGCGGGCGCACTTACTGCACTCGATCCCAAAACGGGAGAGGTGCTTGTGCTCGCGTCCTATCCGTCTTACGACCTCAATATATATAATGAAAGCTATAATGATCTTTTAAAGGATCCCGCAAATCCGCTCTATAACAGAGTTCTCAACGGAGTTTATACCCCGGGATCTACCTTCAAGGTCGGAATGGTAGCGGCAGGAATATCAAGCGGAACTCTCCGCTCCTCCACGACCCTCCGCTGTGACGGAATATATACGTACTATGACGATTATCAGCCGAAATGCTGGTATTATCCCCAAACGCACGGAAACGTCAACGCGATGTACGCGCTCCAGGTCTCCTGCAACTGTTATTTTTACGAGCTTGGACGGATCATGGGCATCGAGAAGATGAACGAATACTGCCGCGCGTACGGACTCGGAGAGCACACGGGCATCGAGCTTCCCGAAAAGACGGGAATATTAGCAGGCCCCGATTACCGCGAAAGCGCAGGACTTCTCGGCTGGACCCCTGGAAATACGATCGCGGCGGCGATAGGTCAGTCGGACAATAGCTTTACTCCACTGCAGATAGCAAATTACATCGCAACGGTAACCAACGGAGGCACGCGGTATGCGGTGCATCTTCTCAAGGAGGTCCGCACGTACGGAGAGGCGGGAGAGACCGTCTGCGAAAGCAAGACAGAGGTGCTTGACCGCGTCGAGCTCAGTGCCGATGCGCTTTACGGCGCGAGACAGGGAATGAGACAGATGGCAAAATACGATACCGCAGTTTCTCGATATATGTCAGACCTTCCCGTCGAGGTCGGAGGCAAAACGGGTACCGCGCAGAGAGGAACAAACAAAAACGATAACAGACTTTTCGTCTGCACAGCACCCTATAACGACCCTGAGATCGTGATCTCGGTCGTTATCGAGCCCGACGATGAGATCGCAAAGGACATGGCACACGGCTCGTCCTACGCTTGCGTTGCCGCTGCAAGAGTGCTTGAGGAATACTATAAATGAAACGATGAAATCAAAAGCAAGGGAGTATTCGCATAGGATGCTCCCTTATTTGTTTATGATATTCAAAGATAAATTGCGGTTTATGGGGTAGGCGAACAATCCCTCAGTCTCGCATTCGCTCGACAGCTCCCTTTACACAAGGGAGCTTTACCTGAATGGTGGAGAAAACGCGGATATAGTGAAGTTTTCTTTAAATTTAAAAGGTTTTCACATCTATAAAGCGTATGAACATCCACCAACAAAGCTCCCTTGTGTAAAGGGAGCTGTCACGCCTTGCGCGTGACTGAGGGATTGTTCATCCCACCGACAAATTAAAATTTGAAGGTATTATAAATCGCAATTTAGCGAACGGTCTACAATGTAGGGCGGGGGGGGGGGGGGGGCGGG
>JBGUSX010000076.1:0-5890 GCA_045132775.1 Eubacteriales bacterium | reverse complement strand
GTCGCTTTTTCAAGGGCTTCATGTCCTCTGATTACCTTGTTTCGTTGCAAAGGAATCCTTGTGCCACAATACAAAATCCACAATATTCCCGTGTAGCACACCCCGATGGCGACCTCCTCATCCACCACTTCGTGGTCCCCCTTCTCCGCTGGAGAAGGCTGTTCGCTAAATTGCAATTTATCTTCAACCAATATTCAATTTTCATCTATAGATAATCAACGAAAGGACACATAAAAATGGACTACAACCGTTTAGCAGAATTACTTTTCCCCCACATTACAAAGACCCCTGCCGACATCGAGGCAGAGTATCCCCCCCGTCAGCTCCCCGAGGGCGCAAAGGTAACAAGATTTGCCCCCAGCCCCACGGGATTCGTCCACTTCGGCGGACTCTTCCCCTCCACCGTCGGTGAGAGACTCGCTCACCAGTCGGGCGGTGTTTTCTATCTTCGTATAGAGGACACCGACGCAAAGAGAGAGGTCGAGGGAGCGGCTGAGGGACTTATAAAGACTCTCGCAAAGTACGGAATCAACTTCGACGAGGGCGCAATACTTGACGAGAACGGAAATATCGCCGACAAGGGCGCGTACGGACCCTATAAGCAGAGCCAGAGAGGTCCCATATATCAGACCTTTGCAAAGCAGCTCGTCCGCGAGGGCAAGGCTTACCCCTGCTTCACCACCGAGGAGGAGCTCGACGAATTGCAGGCGGTCAATAAAAAGGAAGAGATCAAGAATACAGACTGGCAGGCAGAGGCAGAGGCGCGCCGCGCCGAGATGCTCGCTCGCCGTAACTTTACAATAGAAGAGGTCGAGGAGCACCTTAAGGCAGGTCACCCCTTTGTAGTTCGTATTCTCGCAAACGGCGACCCCGAGAAAAAGACCAAGTTCACAGACCTTGTAAAAGGCACGCTCGAGATCCCCGAGAACGACGAGGACTTCGTCCTTCTCAAATCCGACGGAATCCCCACCTACCACTTCGCACACGCGGTCGACGATCACCTTATGGGCACGACCCACGTAATTCGAGGCGAGGAGTGGCTTCCGAGCCTGGCAAAGCACATCCAGCTCTTCTCTGCCCTCGGCTTCAAGCTTCCCAAGTATATGCACATCGCGCAGATAATGAAGCTCGACGAAAACGGCAATAAAAAGAAGCTCTCCAAGCGCGATATGGGCGCAAATATGGACGATTACACCCGAATGGGCTATTGCCCCGAGGCAGTATGCGAGTATATAATGACCCTCCTCAACTCAAACTACGAGGAGTGGCACATGCAGAACGCAGATAAGCCCTACACCGATTTTCCCTTCAATATCAAGAAAATGTCGGTATCGGGATGCCTTTTCGACTTCAATAAGATCAACGACGTTTCAAAGAACGTCATCTCGCGTATGTCCGCCGAGGACGTAACGAAAAAGGTCACCGATTGGGCGCTCGAGTTCGACACCGAGTTCGGCAAGGAGCTCGCGGCAGACCCCGAATTCGCACAAAAGATTTTTGCCATCGGCAGAGGCGGCAAGAAGCCCCGTAAGGACCTTGCAACCTGGGTCGACGCAAAGGGCTATATGGGCTTCTTCTACGACAAATTTTTCGAGATCATCGACGCATATCCCGAGACCTTCGATAAGGCTGATATAATCGCAACGCTCGAAAAATTCGCCGAGACCTACGACTATTCCGACGATATGAACACTTGGTTCGATAAGGTAAAGGCGATCGCCGACTCACTCGGATTTGCTTCGGATATGAAGGCATACAAGGCAGACCCCCAGGCATTCAAGGGCAGCGTTGCTGACATCAGTATGTTCATTCGCGTCGCGGTCACAGGCAAGCAGAACGCACCCGACCTTTACACCGTAATGCAGATACTCGGCAAGGAAAAGACACTCGAGCGCATCAATAAGATGATAGCATCTCTTTCTTAAAGCAATATTCCCCGAAAGGACAAGATAAAAATGGAAGAAATCAAGGGTAATTTTATACACGACATAATTGACGAGGACCTTACAACAAATCCCGGTCTTAAGATTCATACACGTTTTCCTCCCGAGCCAAACGGATATCTCCACATAGGCTCGGTAAAGGCTATTTGCGTAAATACCGATGTTGCCAACAAGTATAACGGACTCTTCAACCTCCGTTACGACGACACCAATCCCGCAAAGGAGTCTGACGAGTTCGTCCGCTCCATCCGCGAGGACCTCGAGTGGCTCGGAGCTACCCCCACGGGCGGAGTTTACTACGGCTCTGACTACTTCGGAAAGTGCTACGAGTTCGCCGTTCAGCTTATAAAGCAGGGCGACGCGTACGTCTGCGATCTCTCCAAGGACGACCTCGCTGACTATAAGGGCACCGACCGCTCGGTAGCATCCAAGGAATCCCCCTACCGTAACAGAAGCGTTGAGGAGAACCTCGACCTCTTCGAGAGAATGAAAAACGGTGAGTTTGAGGACGGCGCGCGCACACTTCGTGCCAAGATCGACCCCTCGAACGATAACCCCTACCTCCGCGACCCCGTAATTTACAGAATAAAGCACATCCACCATCACCGCCAGGGCGACGAGTGGTGCGTGTACCCCATGTACGACTTTGCGCATCCGATACAGGACGCTCTTGAGGGAATCACACACTCGCTCTGCTCCAGTGAGTTCAGAAACCACCGCCCCCTCTACGACTGGGTGGTCGAGAAGATAGGTTTTGCGCAAAAGCCTCATCAGTGGGAGTTCGGCCGCATGAACATCACCTATACGGTAATGTCAAAGCGCTACCTCCGTCAGCTTGTTGAGGAGGGCCACGTTGACGGCTGGGACGACCCCCGTCTGCCTACCCTCTGCGGTCTGCGCCGCCGCGGATATACCCCCGCAGCGCTCTTCAACTTCGTCCGCGAGGCAGGAGTAACGAACACAGACCATACGGTCGACGTCCGTCAGCTCGAGGCTTGCGTGCGCGACGACCTCAACGAAAACGCGCTCCGCCGCATAGCAGTCGTCAATCCGATAAAGGTAATTATCGATAACTATCCCGAGGATAAAGAGGAAATGATCACAGTCTCCAACCATCCTCAGAAGGAGGAGCTCGGTACCCGTCAGGTTCCCATGACTCGCGAGATCTATATCGATTCGGACGACTTTGCCGAGGTACCGCCTCCCAAGTTCTTCCGCCTCAAGCCCGAGGGAGAGGTTCGACTTATGGGCGGATATATCATCAAGTGCGGCGAGATCGAAAAGAATGAGGACGACAGCATCAAGTGTATCCACGCAACCGCCGATCTTGAAACGGGTAACGGAATGCCCACCGACGGCAGAAAGATCAAGGGCACTATCCACTGGCTCTCCGCGAAATACGCGAAGCCCGCTACGATGATGCTCTACGACAGACTTTTCAATATCGAGAACACCGCAACCGTTCCCGAGGGACAGACCTACCTCGACTTCTTAAACCCCGATTCGCTTACCAAGATCGAGACTGCATACGTCGAGCCCAGCCTTGAGGAAGCAGCCGAGGGCGAGAGATTCCAGTTCGTCCGTGTAGGCTACTTCTGTAAGGACACAAAGAATAAGAACACCTATAACAGAGTCGTCTCGCTGAAGGATAGCTTCCCGAAGAAATAACAGATGATCACAGGGGAGGCTCAGGCTTCCCCTGTGTTTTCAAATTTTGATTTGTCGAATAGCCTTCTCCAGCGGAGAAGGGGGACCACGAAGTGGTGGATGAGGAGGTCGCTTTTTCAAGGGCTTCACGTCCTCTGATTACCTTGTTTCGTTGCACAAGAAACCTTATGCCACAAGACAAAATCCACGGTACGACAGTGGCGCACAACTTAATGGCGACCTCCTCATCCACCGCTTACGCGGTCCCCCTTCCCCGCTGGGGAAGGCTTATCAGACCGCTAAATTGCAATTTATATTCACATCAATTCAGAGGTATAACCATGTTAAAACCGGCATTTATTTTCACAGATCACGCGATCCTGCAATGCGGTATGCCCGTATATATATGGGGCGAGAGCGATGCAAAAAACGTAACCGTAACCTTTGGCGGTAATACCGCCACCGCACCCGTCCAAAACGGCAGATTTCTCTGCGAATTGCCGCCTATGGAACCAAATATCCGCTCCGAGCTCACCTTTGAGGGCGAAAGCGAGAAGCTCACGCTCACCGACGTCGTCACAGGCGAGGTCTGGCTTGCAAGCGGTCAATCAAATATGGAGCACCCGACCTTCTGCACCGAATTCGACGAAAATGACCTCGTCGACGATGCCAATATACGTCTTTTCACGGTTCCCCGTCTCACGTTTTACAAGGGCGACACCTACGGCTACCATTTTGAGTGTCTGCACTCGGTAGACACCCCGTGGACGAGATGCACCGTCGAGGATGCGCTCCATTTCACCGCGATAGGCTACTTTTTCGCGCACAAGCTACGTAAACACCTCAATATGCCCGTAGGCATCATCAGCTGTAACTGGGGAGCTACCCCCGTTGAGTCATGGACGCGCAAGGAATATCTCCTCGGTAATGAGCTCACACGGCGCGCGTGGGATAAAAGGCAAGCCGAGATTGAGGCGGCAGGAGGACTTGATAAGCTTATCGAACAGTACACCGAATACCAATCCAAGCTCAAGGAATTCTGCCAAAGCTACGATGGCGCTGCACTCACACGTGAAAAGGGGGTCGCGTGGTATCTGCGCCACGCGGGCGAGGGTCAGCCGCCGCTCCCCGAGAGCATCTCATTCTACCGATTCCCCTGTGCCCTGCGCGAGAATATGCTCGAACGTATCGTTCCATATTCGTTCCGCGGTGTCATCTGGCACCAAGGCGAGAGCAATACCTCGACAGAGACGGACTCCAAGGAGCATTATATGGCCCTTTACCGCGCAATGATGGCAGATTGGCGAGAAGCCTTCAAAAACCCCAATATGCCCTTCTACCTTGTGCAGATCGCGGGTGTCGCGTGGCACGGTGACGGTGCCGACTATTGGCGCGGAGTCCGAGACGCGCAGGAGGAGCTTTCAAATCAAGAGAAAAACGTATATATGACGGTCTCGTACGACCTCGCCGAGCCCGACAATATCCACCCCGCGAAAAAGCAGCCGATGGGCGAGCGACTCGCCGCGGCGGCGCTTGCAAACACGTACTCTCAGGATATCGCATGGCACTGTCCCATCGTTTCAGCGGTTGAAAAAGACAACAACGAGCTCGTTTTGCATTGCGAATACGTTACCGAATGGCATACGTCCGACGGCGGCGAGATCGAAGGATTTTTCTTTGTTGATAGGGGCGGCAAGCGCGAGAAAATCAGTGTTCTCGCAAGCGGAAGCGAGCTTATCTGCCAAATCCCCGAAAATTCCGGCGCAGAATACATCGAGTATTCCAAGCTCAATTATTCCTATACCAACCTCTTAAACGAGCATAACCTCCCCCTGACCCCGTTCAGCTTCAAATTTTGATCCGACGATAATAGCGCAATGCGCAAAAATATTTATGCCGCAAAAGCGGCGGAATGGAGAATAAAATCATGTTGGAATTCATTAAAAACAACGTCGCCCTCTCTGTCTTCTTGGCTTACATCTTAGTCATCTCGATCATCTCTATCATAGTCTGCATCTACGATAAGAAGATCTCAAAAAAGAACCGCGTAGAGCTCCGCACACCCGAAAAGACCTTGCTTCTTCTCTCGGCACTCGGCGGAAGCGTTGCAATGTTCGTCACAATGCTTCTCATCCGTCATAAGACAAAGCACTTCAAGTTCATGGTCGGAATCCCCGTCATTATGGTGCTCCAGGCGGTCGCAATATTTCTCCTCTTCCACTTTGGAATATTCTGATGTAACTATTCAGCCGGAATGTAAAATTGCAATTTAGCGAACGGTCTGCAATGTAGGGCGGGGG